>CAYYYT010000029.1:4614-6418 GCA_964476105.1 uncultured Candidatus Saccharibacteria bacterium
TAATCTCTTTAATGCCAGATTTTTTCGCTTCCTCAACAATATATTGAATAACTGGCTTATCAACTAAAGGGAAAAATTCCTTTGAAACAACTAATGACAACGGAAAAAACCGCGAACCAAGTCCGGCCACCGGAATAATAATTTTTTTAATGTCATCCATAGTTTTAGCGATTAAGTGATTAAGTGATTAGTGATTAAGTTTTTCTTAGTGACTTAATGACTCAGCAACTTAGCCACTTTTTACTTTTTGATTCGTAAAAAGGCTGGAATTTCCCACTCTTTTTCCTGCAGTGACTTTTTTTCTTCCTCTAATTCTTGTGCTCTTTTAATTTCCAGGGCATTGCGACGAATGGTTTTTTTAGTTTTATCTGCCACTCCATCAATAACGGCTTTTTTGGGTGTTAGCGTCACTGGCGCGCTCGCAAACATCGCCACGGAAGATTTTTCCTCTGATGATTTAGGCAAAAGCGAATCAATAAAATTGACTGCTACTTCTTTTTTCTCAACGATAGATTCCTTGTTAGCTATCTTTACCACTGGCTTTTCTTTCTTGACCACCACTTTGGCTACCTTTGCCTTTTCTACGGTCTTAGGTTCTGGTTTTCCCGGCTCTTCTTCTCCCCCTGGACCCGTCATCAAAAGTGTTGCCTTGATTTTATTATTATACTTGGTATTTTTAGAAATTCCAAAAATAATTTTAGCTTTTGGGTTTTTTTCCGCAACAGCCTTACTAATTCTATCAACTTCAAACATACTTAAATTATCACTACCCACAATGTTAAGCAAGACCTTTTCTGGTATAAAATTATTCTGCTGATACAAGTGATTGTGTAAAATATCCTTGATAATTTTCTCGGCACGATCCTTGCCCGAAGCCTCCGCTGTATTTAAAAATGCCTCACTGCCCTTACCTTTCAAAATGGCTTTTACATCCGCAAAATCAATGTTAATCAATCCTGGATTATAAATTAAATCAATTAAACTCTCCAAGCCTTCAATTAATTGCTTGTTGACCTTAGAAAATGCTTCCACAATAGGTGTATTGGCATCAATAACTTTAAAGATTCGTTCATTGGGAATCGTAATAGAAACATTCAAAGACTGTCGCAATTCTTTGAGAGATTTCATCGCAATTTTATACTTTTGCGCGCCTTCAAATTTAAACGGCAAGGTAAAAATGCCCAAGGTAATCGCCCCAGAATTTTTAGAAACTTCAGCGAATACTTTTGTCGCACCCGAACCAACTCCCCCACCCAGCGAAGCAATAAAAATAACAATATCTTGATTTTGAAAAAGTCCGGCTATTTTATCTTTTTCTATTTCTGCTGCATGAGTGGCAAGCTCTGGATTGAGCCCAGTTCCTAGCCCATGAGTTTGATCTTGTCCAAACAAAAAGTATTTTACGCCTTTTTGCCGACCAAATCCGCGCGTATCGGTATCTGCCACCACAAAAGTTGCTTTATCGAGTGAACGACTAATATCTGCCACAATAGAAGTTCCCCCGCCACCTACGCCAATCACTTTAATTTTTGCCTTAAAAAGATTTTCAGCTAAAAAAGCGTTGGCCGACACTGGCGCCATTTTTTTTAACTCTACTTTTCCTGTCACGCTTGATAATTTCTTTTCGGCAGGCGTGCTTTTTTTCACTAAAGCCAATTTCCCCTTTTTCTTTTTTACAATAATTGCTTTTTTCTTTGGCAAAGCCTTTCCTATGTTCTTCGTAAGAGATTTTTTCTTTTCCTGAGTTTTTTTCTTAGGTAAAATTGCTGAAGCGGTTCTTTTTTTACTCGATAATTTTTTTACG
>CAYYYT010000030.1:0-6312 GCA_964476105.1 uncultured Candidatus Saccharibacteria bacterium
TGTTGCCTTTGATGCCGGAGAGAGTGTGTATTGTGCTTCATCCGCCCACTCAATTCTCACGGGAACTTTCTCTTGGGAAATTACCGACGGTGGTTTAGATACCAATTGTGCAGCTATTGGAGGAGGGGCAGGAGGTGGTTCGGTTGCCTTGACCAACCTTGCAGTTAATCCCACTATTATAGCCGCACTACCCGGATCGGTAATTCCGTCACCACCATATCTGCCGACATCGTTTACCCGGTCTCTTCAGCTGGGGAGTTCTGGTGTTGATGTAAAGAGCCTTCAGCAATTCTTGAATGATCGCGGCTATACCGTTTCTTCTACCGGCCCCGGCTCGAAAGGAAATGAAACTGCTTATTTTGGATCTGCGACAAAGCGAGCATTGATTGCCTACCAAAAAACCAACGGCATTTCTCCAGCAGTTGGTTTCTTCGGGCCACTTACTCGGGCACACGTACAAAAAGCGCTTTCTCAGTAAAGAATATTACGCGGAAGGCACCACTTTTTCTGTTTGCATGCCGGTTTCCGGAAGGGCAGTCTTTCGAAGCATCCACACTACCGGTAAAAAGCAGATTCCGGAAAGAAAAACAAAGAATGTGGCAAATTCCAACCCTGCCCGCAAGCCTTGGTGATCTGAAATGACGCCAATGAGCGCAGGTGCTCACGCCTCTCCAAAAAGATGGATGAAGAAAACGTAGATGCCGTAAGCCGAGGCACGGAACTGTTTTGGGACCACATCATGAATAACTGACGTTACCGGTCCGAGATACACTGCGAGAAATAGAGTTCCGGTGAAAAAGAAAAAGAAAAAAAGCACCGGGCTTAGATTCTGCAATCCAAGGTACATAAGCGGGGCGGAAATAAGCAGAGATACGGCAACAACCAGGCTTCGTCCCCAGGGATATTTGTTTTGCAGGCGGTCGGCAGTGTATGAGCCGATAAGAACGCCAATGACTGAAGCTATCATCATGCCGCCGCCAAGAATGAGGGCGGCGTCCTTTACGTTATAGTTCTTGTAGCGAGTGATGAACTCAACGCCCCAGGTGATGAATCCTCCGACGGCAAAAGAAACAAGAGTACCGCTTCCGATAATCCAAAGATAGGTTCTATTTTTTAATAGAGAGGTGAGGGGATAGGAAGGTTCATTATGGATAATCCTTGTGTCTTTCATGCGGAATGCAAAAAAAGCCAAAATAAAACCCGGAATCGAAACAAGGAAAAATGCCAGACGCCAGCTGTTGAAGTAATAGGCGATTAAGCCGCCGATGATGGCTCCAAGCGTACCGCCAATAAGCATTCCGACATTGAACATTCCCTGCACCTTCGAATTTGTTTTTTCAGGAAAATTATCCGAAAGCATGGCAACAGCCGCCGGTCCGTAGCTTGCTTCTCCGATTCCAACAAGTGCGCGGACATGAATAAGATCGCGAAAACTCCGTGCAAGACCAGAGGCAAATGTCGCAATACTCCAGAATGCGACGCCGGCGCCGGCAACGAGTCTACGGTTTGCTTTGTCTGCTAAAACCCCCATTGGGAATGCGGCAAATGATTGTACAAGCAAGAAAACCGTTCCTAAAATTCCCAGATGAAAATCGGCTAGTCCAAATTCTGCTTTCAAAAGTCCAAAAAGAGGGAAAACCACCTGCCGATCAAGATAGTTCACCAGATTTATGAGAGTGAGAACAAGAAGCATCATTCTCTGATCTCGGCTCATATTTTTTAGCATAAAAATGAGTATAACACCGAATGCAATCAGTGTCTGCTCAGTTGAAAAACAAATTTCATGATAAAGCCAAATAGAAAAGACCAGCGATTTTCGCTGATCTTTTCTACAATGCTCGCTTTGACTGACGATTTTAGAACTATAGATTGGGCTAAGGAATATCCTTATCCAACAATAAGCTTAAAAGAAATACAAAGTCTGATTAACTTTTAATATATGTGCTTATTTCTGTTAACTTTAAGTCAAAATCATCCAGGTCTGCTTGATCTTTTTTAGAACCATCATCTTTGTAGTAACCATTTTTTGCTGTCGCACTAAATGCAACCTTGTCTCTTATATCCTCTTTGTTCCATTGAGTTATTTTATAAGTTGGAAACGTACTCTCAAGATCATTTTTTATAATAGTCTCACTAGCACCCCCATCAAGAATACAAGCAACTTTTTTATATCCAAGATCTCTCGCTAGAGAAAGGGCAAACTTAAAATTGTCCTTTCCTCGTACTCCATAACCAAAGATATTTACATCTTGTAATGAAGTTTCTTTTCTCAGAAGACCTACATCTTCTTGTCCCTCAAGAAATAAAACCCCATCTTCCATAAAGAAAATCTCTTTTGCTACTTCGTCCATAGCAAAAGGCATTTGCCAGTTAGCTATATTGATCAAACTCTCATACTGATTAAAGTCTTTTATTGAAGAGATTACAGATTTTTTATCATCTTCTTTTGCTATGCGATTTACCACAGCTCCATTTTTCAGATATTCCCACTTAATCATATATGGACTATGAGTGGAAATAATTATTTGTCTTTGCTGAGAGTATTCAGCTAAAACTGTGATTAACTTTCTTTGAGCAGATGGGTGTAATGATAGCTCAGGTTCGTCAATTATAATTGGGTTTGTTTTGTTTATATAAAGCTGGAGAAGTATTCTTATAACAGTAATGACACCATCTCCTAGTAATTCAGTTTTATGTCTTACACCACTATTTGAAATATATTCAATATAGTGATTATCTTCATAGGCAACTGCAAACTTTGTAAACTCTGGGATAACTCTTTGTACTAAGGCTATAAAATCAGCGTATTTAGCATTATCAGATTCAATTGTTCTCAATTCAGATCCAACATCTAAATCATTATGCCTATTATTAAACTCATATGTTGAGGTTATGCTCTGTCCAATCGTGTTATAACTACTATTCGCACTAGATACCCAGTGCCTCCTTGATGAAATAATTTCAAAAATATGTGCCTGATCAAGTTTAGGATCTTCTTTAATTGTTGCACTTTCTGTTCTTATAAGTACATTTTTGCGAACAATTGTGTCATTTTCATATAAGTAAAACTCAGGATCTGCTCCTGCTATTCTTTCAGAAGTTTTTATATTTCTCTTGTCTTTAATAGATAATCCCTCAATTAAGGTTGTTTTCCCTGAGTTATTTCCACCAACAATATAAGTAATTCCTGATCCAATTTTTGAGCTATCAGGCACAGCAAAAATCAGAGATTGTTCTCCAATAAAACATTTATAGTTTTTAATTGTGAACTTAGTAAAAAACATAAGTATATTTTACCATTTTTAGCCCTATTTTGCTATGTTTTTTTATCTTCAAAAATGCTAAAATGATTTTATGTCTAAGGGTGTAATAAAAGAAAAAACAATAAAACCGAACACTCTTTTTTCTAGTGAAATTGAAGCTGAAGCACGGTTCATAAATGCTGATTGTTTAGAAGCTTTAAGATTATTACCAGATAACTCTGTTGACTTGATTGTTACTTCTCCACCTTACGCAGACCAAAGATCTAGTACTTATGGTGGAATAAAACCAGAAAAATATGTTGAATGGTTCCTACCAATTTCCAAAGAACTTTTAAGGGTACTCAAGCCTGATGGAACTTTTATTTTAAATATAAAAGAAAAAGTTGTAGGTGGCGAAAGACACACCTATGTTATGGAGTTAATAATTGAAATGAAAAAACAAGGCTGGTTATGGACGGAAGAGTTTATTTGGCATAAAAAGAATTGTTTTCCAGGTAAATGGCCTAATCGTTTTAGAGACGCTTGGGAGAGACTTTTGCAATTCAATAAATCTAAAGATTTTAATATGTACCAAGAAGAAGTGATGGTACCTATGGGAGATTGGGCAAAATCTCGTCTTAAGAACTTAAGCGAGACGGATAAAAGAAGAGATAACTCAAGGGTTGGAAGTGGGTTTGGCAAAAATGTTTCAAAATGGGTTGGAAGAGAAATGGCATATCCTACAAATGTGTTAAATCTTGCTACTGAGACTGGAAATAAAAGTCATAGTGCAGTATTCCCGAAATCACTTCCTGAGTGGTTTATGAAGCTTTTTACAAAGCCCGGAGATATGGTTCTAGATCCTTTTCTTGGCTCAGGAACAACTTCAATTGTTGCTGGAGAATTAGGAAGAAAATCAATAGGAATTGAAATCTTGCCTGAGTATTACGAGTTATCCATTACTAATTTTAAGCAGTTAAATAAATAAAATATGAAAAAAGTTGATTATGTAAAATTAAATAGTTTTATTGCCTCAGATGTTGTTACTCCATTCTACGAGAAGCGAATAGAAAAACTTAAAAGCATAAAACTTAAAGATGTTATGAAGAGGAAAAACCCTTACCTCTTTAAGGCAAAAAATATACAAACTGCTGGAGATTTAGTGAATGATATCCTTAATGCTTTTCTTTCTTCACAAGAAGAAACTATATTTGGTGATCTACTAGAAAATCTAGCAATAAATATAAATCACAGTGTTTTTGGTGGTAAAAAAGCCGAAGAAGGAAAGTTCAGAAGTGTAGACCTAATTTTTAAAAAAGATAAAAAGGTTTATGTTGTTGGTATTAAATCAGGTCCAAATTGGGGTAATGCTGATCAGGTTAGTACAATGCGAAAAAACCTTAAAGAAGCAAAAAGGATTTTAAGAGAAAGCGGAGAAAAGCTTGAAATAATTGGTGTTAATGGTTGCGTTTATGGAAAAGATAATGTTCCCCTTAAGAAACACTCTTCTGATAGTGACCTGGATTACTTTAAACTTTGTGGACAAAACTTCTGGGAACTGATCTCTGGAGATAAAGATCTATATAAAAAATTGATTAAACCACTAGATAAAGAGGTAAAGAAAAGAGATGATGATTTTAAGGATACTTATGTAAAGAAAGTGAACGAGATGACAAAAGATTTAATTGATCTCTTTTATACAAAAAACCAACTTGATTGGGATAAAATTGTTGATTACGTTTCTAAATCTAAATAGTTTCTTTGTGTTATAATTAAATTACAAAATCGTAAATTATTAGCTAATTAACCTAGCCATATTATTTATGATTGACTCTAAACCCTACAAAATGACCCCTGAGAGGGTTCAAATTATCACAGAAGCTCTTGCTGATGGATTGACTCAGAAAGAAGCCTCTATGCTCGCTGGAATTGACGAAGATACGCTCTGTAACTGGAAGCGTAACAATTCGGACTTTTCGGATAAAGTTGCCAAAAGTGCAATTGAGTATAAACAAAAGTTAATGAACACAATACGCAAAGCTGGAGAAAAAGACTGGAAAGCGTGTGCGTGGCTTTTAGAGCGGAAATACAAAAGAGAGTTCTCAACCGAAACCGTATTTGAGAAAGACCATTATTCAAAGTTCCCAGAATGGGATTTTAACCACCAAAGAATAGCTGAGGAGGTAGTACAAAAGCTTTAATTCCTGTCAGCTTTTTTAGCTAAATCAAAGCCAATTTTTTCAACTTTTTTTCTAAGCTGAATATGGTCGGCTATAAGAGCTATTATTATAATTGCGAAACCTATTGTTGTTGTGTTCATAAACTTTTGCGGATTTATAAATTAGCATAGGATTTTCCATACAAAAATCCCTTAGCCAGAGCGATGGTTTAACCCACCCACACCAGTTTCCCGATGTGACCGCAAAAGTGACCCTAGACTAAGGGGTTTTTATACTTTTGCGGTGTTTATGACCATATCGCTAGGAATTCCTATCGGGTTAGGTCGCCTATTAAATTGTTTTTTCAGTATAGCAAATTTCCTTTCTTAATTAAAGATTTTTTGATAAAATAATGATTATGAGGCTACACCAAGAACTTATAGAAAAACTTTCAAAAGATGACCGTCTTGTTATTGACGGTAAACTTGCAAAAAACAAAGTTATAGAACTTGCTCTTCAGCTTGATGTTGATTTGCTTAAAATACTCCGTTCCTCAAAGGACCTAAATAAAACTTTCTTTCAGGAAGTAGATGGTGTCCTTATTTTTGATAAAGCTAAATTTCAAAGTTTTGTTTCTAATAAACAATTTTTGCCGGACAGTTTTACTGAATACAAGAATAAAATAGGTCTTACTTCTGATAAGCAATATCTCACAGACAACGATGAGGTTGTTTTAGCTTTTCCGTATAAAGACGCTGTTCTTGAGGGTGGACAAAACCAAGAAGATGCAACTCGTGAAGAAGTATTCTGGAATGAGACACTTGCACCGGACGAAATAGATAAACTTTTGGAACCAAAAGTTCTTACAAATTTCAAAAGATTTGATGAGAAAGGAGAAAAAACCGTTAATG
>CAYYYT010000031.1:0-6242 GCA_964476105.1 uncultured Candidatus Saccharibacteria bacterium
TTAATAAATTCTTTTTTATTGGCAAGCGGATAGCCCAAAGAAGCAAACATAACCGACCCCGAATCAAACCACGTATCCAAAACATCCGGAACGCGCGCAAAAATTCCTTTGCACTTACAAGCAAAAGTAACCACATCTACCACGTCTTTATGTAAATCCGCAACCAATATTCCGCTCGCTTTTTCTAATTCTTTAGCGGAAGAAAACACCTGTTCTTTTTTGCATTGATTACATCGCCAAACTGGAATGGTGTTAGCCCAAAAACGCTGACGCGAAATAGACCAATCACGCGCACCGGAAAGCCACTGACCAAACCTTCCTTCTTTTATATGTTCTGGCGCCCAATAAATTTTTTTAGCGGTTTCTAAAAGTGTTGGCTTTATTTTCTCAACTGCCACAAACCAAGAGCTTGTTGCATAGTTTAAGAGCGCAGTATCACACCTCCAGCAATGTGGGTAAGCGTGTTCATATTTTTTACTATCAAAAACTAATTCTTTTTCTTTTAAGAATTTTACGACTTCCAAATCGGCTTCGCGAATTTCTTCCGGATTATTTTTGGCACGCACTTTTAAATCTAAATTGGGAAAATCTAAAACTTCCAGAGCAAACACTCCATCCATTTTCACGTGCTGAACAAATGGCAATTGTTTTTCTTTTCCAAGATTCATATCATCAGCTCCAAACGCTGGCGCGATATGTACAATTCCTGTTCCATCTTCCGTAGTCACAAAATCGGCAGAATAAACCTTCCAACCATTTTCTCGATTTTTTAGATTTGCGTCTTTGGCGTAATAATCAAAAAGCGGTTCGTATTCGAGACCAACCAAATCCGATCCTTTTTGAGTAGCGACTACTTTATAATCTTGTCCGCTAAAAATTTTTTCTAATTGATTTTTAGCTAAAATAAATCTCACGATATCACCAGCTCCTTCGTCTTTTTTCTCGATGGTAACATATTCAATATCCTTCCCAACCGCCAAAGCCACATTGCCAGGCAAAGTCCATGGCGTGGTTGTCCAAGCTAAAAGTGAGGTTTTGGGGTCATTTATAAGTCTTAACTCTACCGTCACCGATAAATCTTTAACATCTTTGTATCCATCAGCCACTTCGCCCTGACTAAGCGTCGTTTCACATCGAGGACAAATATGCATTGACCGATAGTCTTCGTAAATTAAACCTTTGTTATAGAGTTCTTTAAAAGCCCACCATTCTGATTGCATATAATCAAAATCCATCGTTCGATAAGGATTTGCCATATCAGCCCAGCGACCAAAACGAGGAATAATCTGCTCCCACTCTTTCATAAAAGTAAAAACACGCTCTCGGCAAAGATCGTTGAATTTCTTCACGCCCATCGCCGTGATATCCTTTTTTGATTTGGTGCCCAATTCTTTTTCAACAATATTTTCAATTGGCAAACCATGGCAATCCCATCCCCACTGACGCGCTACATAAAAACCTTGCATCGTTTTATAGCGAGGAATCACATCTTTAATCGCGCTTTGTAACAAGTGTCCATAGTGTGGCAAACCGGTAGCAAATGGCGGACCATCATAAAACACAAAAGGTTTTTTGCCTTCAGTTTTTTCTAATGTTTTATTGAAAATTTGGTTTTCGTCCCAAAACTGCAAAACCTTTTTTTCTTCTTCTGGAAAATGATATGCCATAATTATATTTTATTTATACCGTTAAAATAAATTTCTCCGTCGGGAATTATTTTGACTACTTGATAACTTCCCTTGGTGTAATTTTTATTATTTTCTCGAAAATGTGTCGCTTCTAAAATAAGAATACTCGCTTTAGGTTTTGATAAATTTTCCATTCCTTTAGTTTCCAAAAGAGGCAATTCACCTTCAAGCCAATAGAGTCTTTGTCCTTCTTTTAAAAAACTGTAAATCTTTCATTCTTCTAATTTTTCTGGCAAGCATTCTTCTTGTTTTCTTCGCCCTTCTTTATATTCAGAAATATCGCGCAGAGCAAGATCTGGATTAAATTCAACTTTAATTCCCATATTAATTTAATTCTTTTATTTGACCAAGCCCAATCCCCTGATCCAAAAGAGCGGTTTTCATATCGCCCTCAACTATAATATTGTTTACCCAAACCTCTAAAACCCAAAGAGTAAATTTGTGACTAACTAGTAAAATGGTTTTTCCTTCATACTGCTTATCAATATCCAAAAGAAATTCAGAAACTCGTTTTAAAACATGTTCGTAACTTTCACGATGATTTTCTTGATTCGCTTCTAGTTGATAATGGATATCAATGCCTTCAATTGACTCACCATTTTTAACACCAAAATCAATTTCTCGCAATCGTGCATCAGACCTTACTTCTAGTCCAAAGGCTTTTGCCATAATACCTGCTGTTTGCTGGGTTCGCAAAATATCCGATGCAATAATAATATCTAAATTTCTGTTTTGCTCGTGCAAAATCTTTTTTAAAAATTCTGCTGAATGTTCTATCATTAAAACTCCCTTTTCCGTTAAAGGATTTTCAAATGTTTCTGGCCACGACGAAGCAATCTTTTTCGTATTTGAAACTGCCTCTCCGTGTCGCATAAAAAAATATCTATTTTTAAGTTCTATCATAATGATGTAAATGTTTTAACAATTTCTACCGCTTCCTGCCAATTTTTATCATCGGTAAATCCATACCAACGCGGAGGAGTCGCAAAAATATACTTTTTATTTTCTCCAATTTTTTGTGGACCAATGGGCGCGGCACTCACTGCAATTTTTTCCTGCTCAACTAACTGCCAAACCTCAGGAGTAAATATCATAATCGGAATATCTTGCCAGTGCTCCTGCTTAGTCCAGTGAGAATTTCTAAAAACTAATAACACTCCACTAACCGTTCCTGATTCTTCTAATTTTTGCCCCGTCCAGGTCTTTTTCATCACACTATAACCCTTCCAAGATTCAGGAAATATAAGTTTAAAACCATACTCATTATTAGTGTAATTTTTCCAATCAGCAACTTGCGGAGCTAGGGTTGGTGCGCTATATTTTTGATACAAAACAAACCCAGAAAAAAGCGCTCCTAAACCAATAATAATTAAACCTAAAAATATCTTTTTCATACGTGTTACATTTTTTCTGGTGCAGAAATTCCCAAAAGCCAGAGTCCGTTTTTCATCACCCACAAAAATTTCTCAACCAATGCAATTTTATACGGCGAAAACTCATCTGTCACATCCACGATTTTATAATGAGCATAGTAACTGTTAAATTCGCGAGCTAGCTCTGTTAGATATAGCGCAATAACTTGAGGTTGCATTAATTCTCCAGCTTTTTTAACGACTTCTGGAAATTGAATCATCTGTTTTTCTAACAAGCTCACATTTTGAGGAATTTTTTTGTAGGCTGGTTTTATTTTTTCATCGCCTGCCTTTTTTATAATAGATTTTGCACGAGCAAATGCGTACTGCAAATATGGCCCAGAATCTCCTTCAAAAGAAATTGATTTTTCAAAATCATAAATAATGTTACTACCAATTGATTGCTTTAAAATAGAATACTTGAGCGCACCAACTGCTATCATTTCTGCAATATTAGATTTTTCTTTTTCATCTAAATCTCGGCTAGCCATTTTTTGCTGGACCATTTTTTTAACTTCAGCAAGCAAAGACAAAAATGGTATCACCTTGCCCGTTCGTGATGACATTTTCCCTTCTGGCAGACGTAACATTCCATGACCTAGGTGAGAAGTTTTCTCTGCTAACTTTGGATAAATCTGCGACATTGCGCAAAGCAACACTTTAAAATATTCATTAATTTCATTTCCCGTAACAATGATTGATTGATCGTATTTATATTTGCCATACTTAATATTTGCTAGTGCCAATTCTTTAGCTTCATAGGTTGGCAAACCTTCAGCATTTACAAACACTCGCGTATGTAAACCAAAATTTTCTCCCTTAAAAATAAGGGCATCATTAGCACCTTTCTCAAATACTTTTCCCACATTATCTAACACCAATTTTTTACCGGCTTCTGCCACTTGGCTTTCAAAAAAATAGTAATCAAATTTTGTACCTAAGATTTTATAAATCGCTTCAAAATATTCTAAACTCCAAGATCTTCCCATGTCATAAATTCTATTTATAGACATATCACTTCTCCCAAAAATCTTTTTATTTATTTCAATAATTTCTTTTTTAGCCAATTCATCTCTTTCATACACACTATCACCGTTCTGATATGCATTACCCAAATATCTTATTCGATCAGTTAATGATTCACTATTAATTTCACCCCAGCTTAACCCATTCTTATTGCCATGCAAAAGTCCCCACACGGCTTTGGCGACATGAAGTCCAACATCTCCTTGATAATTTGCTCGCTTTATCTTAGCTCCCTGAAATTCTAAAATCCTTGATAATGATTCACCAATCGCATTGGGCATTAAGTGACCAATGTGAAATTCTTTAAATGGGTTAGGGTCGGTATACTCAATAATAATTCTCTTGTTTTTTAAAGAAGTATTTTTTCCAAAATTTTTATTAACCTTTTTTAATTCAGAAACAAAATAATCTTTTGATAAATAAAAATTAATAAAACCCGGACCAGCTACTTGGACTTTTTCAATAAATCTATGTTTACCAACCTTGCCAGCAATTTCTTGCGCTAATTCACGCGGATTCTTCCCTAGTTTTTTAGCTAACACCAAAGCCGCATTCGAAGAATAATCTCCATGAGAAACATCAGCTGGCACCTCAACCAAAAAACTTGGTGCATCTTTGCCAACCAATTTTTCTAGTATTTTTTTTATTTCATCTTTCATAGAATCGTTGTTCCAATAAATGGTTTATTTTGTAAAAAGTTTTCTACACTTGATACATTATTTCCATGAATAACTGCTACTTTTATTTTTAGCATCTCTGCCTCGCGAGAAGCACGCGGATCAAATGGCATAGAAAGCCCTGGCACCCATTTTGTTCCTACTAATTTTCTAAATTCTTTCCAGGTAATTTCTTTTAATGGCTTAGCATCCAAAGATTTGCGAGGGTCTTTATCGTACACATAATCAATGTTAGTAATATTGATAATTTTTTTAATCCCCATATTTTTTGCCAAAGTAACTGCGCAATAATCTGTTGAAAAACCTGGCTTCCAACCACCGGCAATAACAATATCTTTTCGAGTACTTATTTTCTTACTAGGGTTAGTAACTATTTTAGCAAAAGCTAATTCTCCAAATAAATGCTTTACCACTTCTGCATTCAGCCAAGAAACCTGAATACCTGCCAAATCCCTCTCTTTAATATCTGCTCCAAAATTTTCTAAAGACTTTTGATATTCTCGAGCTATCTTTCCACCGCCAACGAAAATAAAAAATCGATACTTATCTAGGTATTTTGTTATCATCTTTTTAAAAGACTTCAAAAAAACGGTGTCAACCCCGTTAGAAACACCGCCCGCGTTTTGCGCGCCCGAAGGGCCTGTGGGCGGGCTGTTTCTAACGGGGTCAATTTCGCCCGGCGCTACTACTGACCCACCTAGAGAAATAACAATATTTTCTTTTGGCATATTCTTAGATTCTATCACAAAAAACTAGAAAATGAAGCTTTAAAAATAAAAAATACGTGCTAGACTAAATCTATGCCTATTTACGCTGAAAACAAAAAAGCCCTCTTTAATTACGAAGTCGTAGAAAAATACGAGGCGGGCTTAGTATTATTAGGCACTGAAGTTAAATCTATCAAGAACGGGCGCATGGTTTTAAGTGGCTCTTATGTTATTATTAAAAACCAAGAACCAATACTTATCGGTAGCAAAGTGCCAGCTTGGCAACCCAAAAACACTCCCGAAAGCTATAATCCTGAAAGAATGCGCAAGCTCTTACTGAATAAAAAAGAGATCGATTATCTTGCTGGAAGATCAAATGAACGCGGTTTTTCCCTAGTGCCCTTGAAAGTTTACGAGCAACATGGTAGGATAAAGCTCGAATTCGCTTTAGCGAAAGGCAAGAAAAAACACGATAAAAAAGAGAAGATTAAAAAACGTGATGCCGAGCGCGACATGCGAAGAGCATTTACCTAATTATCACGGGGATGAACGTTTCGATGAATTGCTCTTTAAAAACAAGGCAAGCTGAGTATTCTCAAATCTCATAAAACTTTGAGGAAAATATAATTGCTAACTTATTTAGAAAGCAACCAGCATTAGCATACGCTTAAGCTGCATCATTACTATCAACTCCTGATAGGTAGCTAATGGTGTTATAACATCAGGATAGGT
>CAYYYT010000032.1:0-613 GCA_964476105.1 uncultured Candidatus Saccharibacteria bacterium
AAGAGGCTGAGCTCGTCGCAATTGAGCGCGCCAATCTCGCCAATAAGGCAAAATTGGAAGAAGAAAAGCAGAAGAAGGAAGAGGAGGTTGAGGCAAAGCGTCTCGCTCGCGAAAGGTTGCGCTACGAGGTGGAGCGGGAACGGTTGCGGTGCGAGCAAATTGTTATTCGGGCGCGTGCCAACAAAAAGTTGGCGATGCTTCCGTGGCAGGAGTCTTCGCGGGCTTGGCAAACTTACATCAATAAATTGAAGTTTGAGCTTCAGTCTACATTTGATGCTGAGGCTAAAAAGGCTCAAGTTGACGTAGAGCTTAATCGTCTCCAGACTGGATGGGATGAGGCGATTGGCGAAGCGGAGCTTAAAATAAAGCTTCGACTGAAACAGATAGAAAGTGGAACATCTCCTTCTGCCGCTACGGCGGTCGATGAGGTGCTGTACAAATAGACTCTGTGAGTAATTTCGTAGCCCAGGTGCGTGCGCCTGGGCTTTTTTATTTTGACAGAGCGGTAAAAAATAGATATGATTTATGAATATAGGGGCGTGGTGAAGTGGTATCACATCGGTCTCCAAAACCGTTAGCCTGAGTTCGATTCTCAGCGCCCCTGCCTTCGGTT
>CAYYYT010000032.1:713-6224 GCA_964476105.1 uncultured Candidatus Saccharibacteria bacterium
CGCCGAAGCGAACCTACGGCAAGGCGAAGCCTGCCAATAGGTTTGCGAAGGCGACCTGTATGTAGTTTTTATATTGTTTTACTTTTCGGTTCGCCGAAGCGAACCTACGGCAAGGCGAAGCCTGCCAATAGGTTTGCGAAGGCGACATTTATATTTACATTTAATGTATTATGTTTATATTTTACAATGTAGTACTGGATTTTATGTCGGTTGTAGTAATGATTTAAAAGATAGAATTACAAGGCATAAAAATGGAGAGGTTGTAGCAACTAAAGACCGCTTGCCTGTGGAATTAAAATTTTATTTTGCAATCAATAATAAATATAAGGCATTTGAATTTGAAAAATATTTGAAATCTGGCTCGGGTCGGTCATTTATTAAAAAACACTTCTAGTATTAATGCTTCTTAATCGGCAACGTAACATTATTATTGCTTTTTTTCTGATTGTAGTGGTGGTAGTTTTGGCAACGGAATTTTACTTACCCAAAGATTTTAATCAGCCAACGAAGGCTGTTTTTTTAGTGCAGAAAGGTATGAATAGTAAGGAAATAGCTACGAATCTTCAGCAAAAGGGTCTTATTAAGAGTGATTTATTTTTTAGAATTTATGTGATTATGTTTGGCCAGCGCACTAAATTGCAAGCCGGTCGCTATGATATTTCTTCTGGTATGTCCATGGCGACAATTGCTCAGAAAATTGCTTCGGGAGAAACGATTAAAAATACCGTTACGGTTATTGAAGGTTGGGATGTGCAAGATATGGCAGAATATTTGGCTGATAAAAAAATATATACAATGGATGATTTTTTGCGCGCCACAAAAGCGACGCATCAGCAATTTTCTTTCTTGCAAGATAAGCCTGCAAAATTATCTTTGGAAGGATATTTATTTCCTGATACCTATAAAATCTCTGGTAGTGAAACAGCTGATGAATTGGTAATTGATATGCTTAATAATTTTGATAAAAAATTAACGCCAGATTTACGCAGTGAAATTAAAAAGCAGAAAAAATCTATTTTCCAAATCGTGACTATGGCATCTATTTTAGAAAAAGAAGTAAAAACTTTGGACGATAAAAAAATGGTGGCCGGAATTTTATGGAAAAGAATTGCTGAAGGTATGCCACTGCAAGTTGATGCCACGGTTAATTATATTACTCGCAAAGATCACGCCGGTGCTTTGATTGCTGATACAAAAATAGATTCCCCGTATAATACCTATAAATATTACGGTTTGCCATTGGGACCCATTTCAAGTCCGGGAATTGATTCTTTGCGCGCAGCAATTTATCCAACCAAAAGTAATTATTGGTTTTATTTATCAGACCCTAAAACCGGAAAAACTATTTTTAGTAAAACACTGGATGAACACAACCACGCAGTGGCAAAATACTTAAAGTAATTGACGACACAACAAACAAATGATAATCTTCGGCTATGGTTCTTGGAGATTAGTCCATTTTTTATGGGAGCGAGGTATGTCTTTAATATATGGCGGTTTGATTGGGTCGCTTTTTGTGGTTCTTTTTTCTTTTTCACTCGCCGGTGGATTAATAAGAAATGGTCGAAGATCGACAAGAAAGATTAGTTCAAAACCGCGAGTCAGTTAATTCTGATTTCGCGGTCTTTTTTGTAATGCATTATAAAATAAATAATGGTTGACAAAAGGCAATGAATCGATTAAGATATAGCTAATCAAATAAAGCCACAGACAGTAGGTCTTCGCAAGAAATAAATCCTACCGAGGCACATTAAGTATTTGGTAAATAGCGCAAAGTTTTCTTAGTACTATTTACCAAATACTTAATATTCGCCAGTCTGCCGGTCGCAGGCTTTTTTTATGGTAATTAAATACTATACATTATGGCATTAACAAAAGAAAAAAAGGGACAAGCTTTAGAAAGCATTAAAGCAAAAGTAGCAAAACAAAAATCAGTTATTTTTGCCGACTTTTCTAAGGTAAATTCAGCGGATTTATTTAAGCTCCGCAAAGAATTAAAGGAAAACGGTTGCTCACTAAAAATTGGAAAAAAGACTTTGGTGAGAATAGCCTTTGGTCAAGCAGGGATTTCGTTTTGGAATTTAATTAAAAAATCAGTTCCAGGACAATTAGCGCTCGTCTTTGGTATGGAAGATGAAATTGCTCCAGCCAGAATCGCTAATAAATTTTCAAAGACTAACGAAAACTTTAAAATTTTAGGAGGTATCTTTGAAAATAGATTTATTGATCGAGAAAAAGCTTTGGCACTAGCAAATTTGCCATCAAGAAACGAACTCTTGAGCAGATTGGTTGGTTCATTATCAAGTCCAATGTCGAGCTTTGTGCGCGTGTTGGATAAGGTAAGAGAAAGCAAAGAAACAAAATAAATTATAAAATAATTACTCTAATTGCTCTAATTTTTCTAATTATTCTAAAAAATATCTAATTTCTAAATTCAAAAATTAGTCATTGAGATTTCCTTAGGTTAATTAGGTTAATTGGTATAATTAAAATAATTTCACATATTATGTCAGAAGAAACAAAAGTAGAAGTTCCAGCCAAATTTGAAAAATTGGTTTCGGAAGTAGAAAAAATGTCAGTGGTAGAATTAGCAGAATTAGTAAAAGTATTAGAAGCTAAGTTCGGTGTTTCAGCCGCTGCTCCAGTTATGATGGCTGCCGCTGGCGCTGGTGCTCCAGCTGAAGAAGCAAAAACATCATTTAATGTATTCTTAAAAGATGTTGGAGGATCAAAAATTGAAGTTATTAAAGTAGTTCGCGACGTAACTGCTAAGGGATTAAAAGAATCAAAAGACTTAGTAGATGCTGCAGCTACTGCTCCTCAAATGGTTAAAGAAGGAGTAAAGAAAGAAGAAGCAGACGAAATTGCTAAGAAATTTGAAGCTGCTGGTGCAAAGACAGAAATTAAATAAGATTGAATTAAACAGCCCGCCATTGGCGGGCTGTTTTCGTTTACAAAGTAGGTATTTTGTGATAGAAAAAAGCCAGTTCTTTGAGTGCTCGACCCACTCAGCTTTTTACGCATCGTCGCGTAAAAAGAAGGTGTGAACCTTTCTTGGGAGAACGGTGATGACAAATTCTGAATTTCGTTTGGCGGATGCTTGGATTCGCGTGATTCAGTGTGGAATTCCACTGAATCCTGAGGCGAAAAAAATATTGGGTATTTTGGGATCGGAAGTTTCTTTGGCGGAAATGTCACTGCAAAATCGCCTAGAATTAGTTATGGACAAGCCTCCGTTTACGGAAACTTATAGTCCACGCGATCAAGACTATAAGCGTATCGCTGACTTGCACAGAATCATTCTGGCTTTTTGTGGCGCCGATCAGGCACATTTGTGGCTTAATCTTGTTTGTCAAAGGATGAATACCTTTCGATTCGGTGCGTTTACGCCGGCATTTGTTGCTGGTAGTTTTTTCGCCTTGTTAGAATTTGGTGTTAATCTTGATCAAGATAGTCAAGGAGGATACTCTGAATTTCAAACAACTCTGCTGGTTAAATTGTTTGAAGTTGCTAGAAAAGTCAGGTTTTTCCGCGGAGAAAGTATCCTTGCCGATCGTCGCTTCCAATCATCGTTTTATTCGGTGATAGGAAAATACGTATCACCAGATTTTCCCGATAAAGTGCGTAAAGAAACAAGAAAAAAAGAAGTTGCAAATGCACTTAAGACTCTTAGGGAGTGTCATTTTTCTTCCTTAGAATTAAGTGGATTTTCTAGGATACTTTTTACTCGCGTAGCACATGCGATAATTGCTCAGGTTGATGTTGTGTATTGTTTATTAAGTCTTGCGGAACAACTCGATCCAAACCTCGCGATTGAATTTAATGAGGTTAAAGAGGAGGGCGATGCGCGCCAACCAACTGATCTGGAAGACGATTTAAGCATATTGAAAGCCGATGGCGAAGGAGAATATCCAACATCAACGGCCTAAGTAAAACTCAAAACCCCAAACTCACGTAGTTTGGGGTTTTATTATGGATTGTTAATATATTTTTATGGTAAGATATAGTAATGTGCTATGAATGGCGAATACAAAAAAATTTTCTGGACAGAACATGTGAAGCTTAAGATGCAACACTACGGACTTTCTAAGGGTAAGTTATTGAAATTATTGCGAAAACCTCAAAGAAAAGAACAGGGGATTGCTCCAAAAACTGTGGCAGTAATGCAGTCGAATGCTTCTTATAAAACATCAAAATCAAAAATAGTTAAGCCACTGGGAGAAATTTGGTTAATGTATCAAGATGATGCTTATCAGAGAAAAATTATTAGTGCTTGGCGGTATCCGGGAATTTCTAAACCAGGGGAAAGCGTTCCTATTCCCGCTGAAATTTTAAGAGAATTACAACATGAGTTCAGTTTATCGTAACGATACAATTGTAACACGATGGTTCGTTTGGCATTTTTTAACCGTGCCACGATTTTTATTTTTAGCTTGGGAAAATGTCTTATCATTTGGAGTTTATTATTTTTCAGTACCCTTATTACTTTTAACACTTTTTTCTCCTTGGAAAAAATATAATTGGAGTTACCCAAAAGGGTTTGATATCGGCGGATATTTTGCTACCTTAATTTCCAATGTCTTTTCTCGTTTCATTGGCGCTTTCTGTCGACTCTGCTTAATTTTTATCGGCATTTTATTTCAGATTGTATTAGTAGTGTTAGGGGGAAGCATTATTTTGGCTTGGTTTTTATTGCCCGTAATTAGCGTTTTATTACTCTTGCTTTTATTGTATGGATTTTAATTTTGAAACACGCAATACCTCGGTTTCGCAATCATTAAAAATGAGTTCATTTTTTGTCTTCCGATACCTTGGCATTTTAACTCAAATATTTTTCTACGCCACGATTATCGCTTCATTTTTACCAGCGTTTGCTTGGTTTGATATTATTTCTCCTTCATTGGCATTACAAATTCCTTTAGCATTTTTATTGCTCTTTTTACTTTTATTGGAGCTTTATTTTTTTATTGAAACCGAAGTTAAAAAACCTAAATTGCCCTTTTCTTTAGAAGAGGCTTTGACTGATCCGGCAAAATACAATATCGCTGAATGCTTAAGTCTTAATGTTTGTAGTATTGCCCAGGAGGCAATTTTAATGTGCAAAAAGCGAAGATTGTCGGAAGTAAGTTCAACCGCATTATGTTATGCGTCAATTTTGAAATTAACTGATATTCAAACCGTAGTGATTCGTCTGGGAATTGATCTTCAGAAAATGCAAATGGATGCTAAAAATTATTTAGAAAAGCAACCTAAGCAAGAAAAATATAAATTACTTCTAGCAGATTCATTCCAAGAAGTTTTTAGGGAGGCCGGTGCTATCGCTTTGGCGCGAAAGGGAACCGTCATTGATGAACGTGATATTTTCTTGGCATTGGCTCGTCGCGACGAATTTTTGAAAACGGTATTGGTTGAAAATGAATTAAAAGAAATTGATGTGGCTAATATGGTGCTTTGGCTTTCTTTTATTAAAGAAAGGGACCAGAAAAATAATGCTTTTTGGACTAAAGAAAA
>CAYYYT010000033.1:0-6130 GCA_964476105.1 uncultured Candidatus Saccharibacteria bacterium
TATTAAAATCATCTCTATCGCCAAAGGAAAACGAGAGTTATTGCGAGAAGGACAGGAAAAAATGTTTTTAAAAGACCTGCCTCAAGAGATCTACAATGTCATTGTAGCACTGGACGACGAAGCGCATCGTTTCGCCATTACCTACCACAAAAAACTTCGCCAACAAGGTTTGCTCAAAAAATAGATTCTAGCTTGATTTTTTAGCTAAATCTGCTATACTGATAACTAATGAAAAAGCTTCTCTCTTATATGATTGGTGCTGGATTAGGAATTTTTCTAGCCACCATTTTTATCTCGGGTGTTAAAGTTACTCTCTTCTCTGATTCAAATTTCTTTGGGTTTCCCATAACTGCTACCTGGCAACTTTTTATTCTTTTTGGAATTATTTTGGGATTACTAAATTTTTTTGTAAAACCTATTTTGCAGGTTATCACTTTACCTCTGCAAATCATCACCCTAGGACTTTTCAGTTTTGTTATTAATATGGCACTCATTTTTATCATTGATGCCATTTTCCAAGAAATCACTATTCCATTATATTTGCCACTGGTCTACACCACCTTAATTATCTGGGGACTTAACGCATTACTATCAATATTTACTAAAGAAAAATAACCTGCATTAGCAGAAAAAAACTATGAACATTCATCAAATTTTATTTTACACACAAATTATTATTTCTATCGCTCTTATTGTTATGATTGCGATGCAACAACGTGGCACCGGACTTGGTGCTGGATTTGGTGGTGGCGGAGAATTTTATTCTCAACGCAGAGGCATTCAAAAAACCCTCTACTATGCCACAATTCTTGTTGCTGGCCTCTTTTTGCTCTTAGGCATTTTAGGCTTAATTACTAAATAATTTTCACACTTTCACTCTCAGTCAAGCTGAAATGAAAAGTATTTGAAAATTATTCTCTCTATGAAAAATCGATTACCAAGTTTCTCTCAATGGAAACAAACTTTTAAAGTTCTTAAAAAGAAGGAAAAAATTACTATCATTATCTTAGGAATCGTAGCGATACTTTCGCTTGGATTTTTAGTGGCTGATTTTTATTTTGAGCACACCAAAATTGTTCCATCCCTAGGAGGAACTTATACCGAAGGCGTTGTCGGACAACCACGATTCATCAACCCTATTTATGGAGAAACCAATGATATTGACCGAACCCTCATTGATTTAATTTTTTCTGGTCTGATGACCTACGACAATCAAGGGCGCATTGTTGCTGATTTAGCCGACCAAATAGCAGTTTCTGAAGATGGAAAAACGTATGATTTTACCTTAAAAAATAATACCTTTTGGCATGATGGCCAACCTCTAACTGCTGACGATATTGTTTTTACTATTAAAACCATTCAAAATTCAGATTATAAAAGTCCATTGCGTGCTAATTGGATCGATGTGGATGTACAAAAAACTTCAGAAAAATCTGTTCGATTTAGACTCAAAACTCCCTACAATTCTTTCCTAGAAAATTGTACCGTTAAAATTATCCCTCAACATATTTGGCAAGAAGTTCTGCCAGAAAATTTTGCACTTTCTTCCTACAACTTAAAACCGATTGGCTCAGGCGTTTTTGAATTTATTAATTTAAGTCAAAATAACACTGGCTTTATTGAAAACATCAATCTATCTTCAAACCGAAAATATTACGACAATCCTTCATTCATCTTGAATCTTAATTTCAGATTTTTTGAAAAGAAGGAAACCTTGGTTTCTGCTATTAACGCCAAACAAATTGATGGCTTTACCCTTTCTGCCTTTGATAACAATCAACTCCAGGCAGAAAAAGAAATTAAAAAAAGTTGGTTTAAAAGTGAACAATTTTCTTCTTACTCGTTTGCCTTGCCACGATATTTTGCCGTCTTTTTTAATAATCAAAAAAATAGTATTTTTGCTGACGCTAATATCCGCAAAGCACTTTCGTATGCCGTTGATAAAAATTCTCTCACCCAAAGCGTTGTTAGTGAAACGAAAAATCCAGCCAGCGTTGTTGATTCTCCTATTCTTCCAAACTTTTTTGGAACCCAAGAACCTACTACCACCTATCCTTTTGACGCGCAAAAGGCTAAAATACTATTAGACAAAGCCGGTTTTAAAGATAATGGTTCAACTTCGCTCACCACAAGTGGCGTAAGCGTGCGAGAAAAGGCTATTGCCAAAACTCCAGCTTTTCAATTTTCAAGCTATCTAAAAGTGGGTAGCAAGGGAAAAGAAGTTACTCAACTGCAAGCTTGTTTAAATAAACTTTCACCTGAAACCTTTGGCAGTATTTTAAAAGATGAAACCAACGGAACCTATTCAAAGGCAACCGAAACAGCCGTAACAGCATTTCAAACAAAATACCTTCCCGAAGCAAAACCAACCGGCGAAACAGGCGCTGGCACGCGAAAAAAATTAAATGAGCTTTGTCTTGCTCCAGCACCAAACTCCAAACCACTGGCCTTTACGCTGGTTACGATTAATCAACCCCAATTAGTTTTAGTAGCTAATGCATTAAAAACTGCTTGGGCAAATATTGGAGTTTCGGTTGACATTAACGCTGTTTCACTGACTGATTTAAAACCCATTATCAAAAACAGAAACTACGATGCCCTACTTTATGGACAAGCCTTGGGATTTGAAATTGATTTGTATCCATTCTGGCACTCTTCACAAAAAATCGACCCAGGCCTAAACCTATCATCCTATGAAAA
This sequence comes from uncultured Candidatus Saccharibacteria bacterium, assembly GCA_964476105.1. GTDB lineage: Bacteria > Patescibacteriota > Minisyncoccia > Minisyncoccales > Staskawiczbacteraceae > VGLO01. Next base: position 2,701 of record CAYYYT010000033.1, read on the forward strand.
TAAGGATGTTGATAAATTAGTAAAAGAAGCACGCGAAACGACCGATGAATCCATAAAAAAGGATAAATTAAATTTAGCGCAAAATACCATTTTAAACGACGCGCCTGCCCTCTTTTTATACAACCCAAATTACGGATATTGGGCAAGCAATAAAGTAAAAGGGATTACTCCAGAAAATAATTCTCAAAATAATAGTATTAACATTATAGATCCTGCGAAGCGATTTGCTAATATCGCCGACTGGTATCTTACAACAAAACGAACATGGAAATAGATCTAACCCAACTCATTCCCGATGTGCGTTATCTTGATGATGTGCGTATGGTTTTAGCCAATCAAGAAGTGGCCAAAACAATTCCCAATACCGAGCTTTATTTTATGTATCGTGGAATTGAAGAAAAAAATGGTATTCGCTACGACATTACCGTAGTTCCCCCTCATAGGTTTGGCAATGAATTTGTAAAAACCAAAGGACACTACCATATGGGAAATTATGGTGAGATTTATACCGTTTTAGAAGGAGAAGCAATTTACTTAATGCAAAAACGCAAAGCTGAATCTGAAAATGAAATTGAAGATGTCTATGCAGTGCACGCTAAAAAAGGTGATGTGGTTATTATTCCATCAAACTACGGACATATTACAATCAATGCTTCTGACAAAGAATTAAAAATGGCTAATTGGGTTGCTTCAGCTTGCATGAGTGATTATTCTTTATTTGAAAAATATCAAGGAGGATGCTGGTATTACACTCAGGAAGGTTGGGTTAAAAATGAAAAATACCAAGAAGTTCCAGAATTAAGATTTGAGGAACCAACAAAAGAAGTTCCCCAAGATTTAGAATTTTTGAAAAAACCTTAAACTAAAAAATAAATAATAAAAGTTGCGGATGTGGCGGAATTGGCAGACGCACTGGCTTCAGGTGCCAGCGAGAGTAATCTCATGAGAGTTCGACTCTCTCCATCCGCACAAAATAAATATTAATCAACTACATGAACTCAAAATGTAGTTACAAAAAATTATGAATGAAAATCAAGAAATAAAAAAAGATGGAATGCAAAATATCCATCAGAATCCAACAGCTCAAGCGCAAGCGCCAGCTTTGGAATCAAAACCAACTGATAAAAAACCTTTTGTAAAAAAGTATAACTCAGGTGGCGCAAAAAAACATTTTAGAAAGAAAAATACTGGTTTTACCAAACCCTACGCTGACACCGTTCAAACCACCAAACCTATGGCTTGGACTCCGGAAAATTCATTAAAAATTATTCCTTTGGGAGGTTGCGAAGAAGTAGGACGAAACATGACCGTATTTGAATACGGCCAAGATTTAATTGTGCTCGATATGGGGCTTCAATTTCCTGAAGAAGATATGCCAGGAATTGATTATGTTATTCCTAATACCGAATATTTGCGGGGCAAGGAAAAAAATATCAAAGCCGTTATCTTCTCGCACGGTCACTTAGATCACATTGGTGCAGCACCTATTTTGCTGAAAAAATTAAACTACCCACCGGTTATTGGTCGGCCTTTAACGATTGAAATGATTAAACACCGAATGGAAGATTCGGAGAAAGGTAGTTCAAAAAAGTTAAAAGTAAACTATATCAAATCACTTGATGAAAAAGCTGATTTGGGAAGCTTTAAGGCTTCGTGGTTTGCTATTGATCACGCTATTATGGACGCCGTTGGAGTTATTTTAGAAACTCCGGTAGCCACCGTTATTCACCCTGGTGATTGGACCATTGAAAAAGATCCAATCGGCCGAGATGTTTTGCATTACCACCAATTAGCTAATTTAAAGCGTCCAACGATTTTAATGTTGGAAGCTTTGGGAGCTATTAATAGCAAACCCCCAGTAACCGAAGTAGAAATGTTAGAAAACATCAATAAGATTATTGGTGGAGCTCCTGGCAGAACCATTATTGCGACATTCTCATCACAAATTGAACGAATTAAACAAATTCTAGAATTTGCTGCTAAGACTAATAAAAAAGTGGCGCTGGATGGATTCTCTATGAAACTTAACATTGAGCTAGCAACCAAATTGGGCTACATTAACATTCCAAAAGATGTGATTGTTCCGGTAGAAAAAATTAAAGAATACGCTGACAATAAAGTGATTGTTATTTGTACTGGCGCGCAAGGAGAAGAAATGGCCGCACTTCCAAGAATTATTGCTGGAAACCACAAACACTTAACTATTAAAAAAGAGGATACCATTATCTTCTCATCTTCGGTTATTCCGGGAAATGAACGCACGGTTCAACGCGTTAAAGACAATGTCTATCGCTTGTGTGACAATGTGTACCACAACGATATTATCAGCGTGCACGCTTCAGGACACACCAATATTGAAGGTATTAAACAAATGCTTTCAGAAGTAAAGCCTGATTATTTCATTCCCGTATATGGTAACCACTTTATGCTCAAAGAAGCACAACGCATTAGCTGGGGCATGGGAATTTTAAAACACAAAACCTTTGTGCCTGATAATGGATCTATCATTAAATTCACTGAAAGAGGTGGTGAAGTTTTGAAAGAAAAAGTTCCATCAAACTATGTGTTTGTTGATGGCTTAGGCGTAGGAGATGTAGGAGAAATTGTCTTGCGTGATAGGCAAGCTTTAAGCCAAGATGGTATGTTTGTTATCGTAACCCTCATTGATAGCAAAACCGGCAAAGTAAAAGGCAGTCCCGATATTATTTCTCGCGGATTCGTTTACTTGCGAGAATCAAAAGACCTGCTCAGTCAAACCCGAAAAAAGACTATTGAAATTATTGAAAAAGCTGCTGGCGGACACCAACAGCCAATTAACTGGTCGTATGTTAAAGAAGAAATTCGCAACAAAGTGGGAGATTTCTTGGCAACCAAAACTTCACGAAGACCTATGGTTCTGCCCGTAGTAATTGAGGTATAATTTTAAATTTACAATTTACAATTTGAAATTAATTTAAAATATTTTAATCTTTAAAATATTCATTTTAAATTTTTAATTTCAAATTTAAAATTCATGAAGATATTTTCTGGAATACAGCCCAGTGGTCAAATCCATTTGGGAAATTACTTAGGAGCCATTAAACAGTGGTCAGATTCTCAACACGAAAACGAGAGCATCTTTTGCATTGTTGATTGGCACGCAATTACGGTTCCTTATAATCCAGAAGAGCTTAAACAAAAAATTAAAGACACCGTCATTGCTTTTATCGCTGCGGGAATTAACCCAGAAAAAAATATTATCTTCGTGCAATCACGCGTAAAAGAACACGCTGAATTAGCATGGCTCCTAAATACAATTTGTCCCGTGGGAGAACTTTCTCGCATGACTCAATACAAAGATAAATCTAAAAAGTTTAAAGAGAACCTCAATGCTGGCTTATTAAATTATCCCGTCCTACAAGCAGCTGATATTTTATTATATAAAGCTGAA
>CAYYYT010000034.1:0-6079 GCA_964476105.1 uncultured Candidatus Saccharibacteria bacterium
AACTTTTAGGTTTTGAAAAATAGCTTTTAGCTTTGGGTAAATTATCAGGATTAAAAAAACCACTGTCTTCCCACAGTTTGTAAATTCTGTCTTCAACTTGTTTTGGGTCATACGCCCCGCTATTTTTTAAATCTAGCATTGGTTGATTTTAACAAAATAGCGGGAGAGAGTAAACTATTGACAAATAGTAAAATATATACTATAATCAATATAGTCATTTGAAAATATCAATCGGAAAAGTTCCAACATTTAACGAAAGGCAGGTTTTTATGTCTCAGGTTACTAGTTTGCCGGAGGGCGCCATTATTCGTCGCGCCCGCGTCAAGCGTGATCGCACTTCACAGGAAGCGCTGAATGCTACTGGTCGGGGTCAGTATATTAACCAAGATGTCCTCGCCACCGCAACGCCCTCCGGCACGGACGAGGAGGTAGAGATGGTTTTTATCCCACTCAGTAGTTGCATGAGTAATGCGGAAGTTGAGGAACTTATCCCCGCCAACTTCCGTCCGGCTGATCTCTGGGAACTGGCGGCGGTCAATGAGGATGATCCCACTTTTGCCGATCAATACCGCAACTTCACTCATTGGAAAATTACCGGTGACAAAGTATGGCGTTGGGTGGTTTTCGGCAATTGGATCGGCAAGCAGAATGTGCTTGTCTCTCGCAATGATGTTATTGTTTTGGGCGATGGTTGGTGGGTCGCCGTCGTCCGAGAAGAACAAAAGCAAGACTAATTAAGTAGTCTTGCAAAAAGTCGCGGTGCGCGCTTTGCGAACCACGACTTTTTTTATTGTATTTTATTTCCTATTCCCCAACTCGTAAATTCGCGTCGGCCTCCAGGGATTCCCAGGAGGCTTTTTTATTTACCCTGGGTGAAGTCGAAGGGTTTTGATTAAAATAACCAGTGACGGCTATCATAAGAGCGTTGTCGGTGGAGAGCGCGGTATCGGGTATTAAGTATTTAGTATTTGGTATTTCTTGCGCAATTTTTTCTCCTAACTGCTTTCTTAGTTCTTGGTTGGCTGATACTCCACCGCCTAAAATAATGGTTTTAGCGTTATGAAATTGCGTGGCGCTTAAGGTTTTTTTTAATAAAACATCAATAATGGATTGTTCAACTTCAAAACACATTTCCTGAATATATTCTTCGCTTTTATCTTCTACTTTTTGATCGACGTAAAGCACAGCGGTTTTCAAGCCAGAAAAGCTAAAATCATAATCTTGAGAGTTTATCATGGGACGAGGCAGGGTTAGCTTATGGCTATTAGCTTTTAGCTGATATTGTGTGGCTTTTGCAGAAATTTTGGGTCCACCGGGATAACCCAGTCCTAAAATGCGCGCACATTTATCAAAACATTCTCCGGCGGCGTCGTCGCGAGTTTCGCCGATAATTTTATAATCACCAATATCTTTCACTAAAATTAATTGAGTGTGCCCACCGCTCACTACCAGCGCAATTGCTGGAAAGTTTTCTACTTGATTTATGATATATGATTTATGATTTATGAAGTTAACGAGGATGTGTGCTTCAATGTGATTAACGGGAATTAAGGGAATATCCCAAGCAAATGATAAAACGCGCGCAAAATTAACGCCAACCCAAAGACAAGGTTCTAGGCCCGGTCCGTTGGTGACGGCAATATAATCAATATCGGGCTTTTCGTGAGTTTGTAAAAATTCAATGATGGCATCAAAAAGTTCAGATTCTTTGGCTAAAATATCTTGAATGGTGGAAATTTCTTGTTCGGTAAGTGTTTTTGGTTTTTTGATAAGTAAATTGCTTTTTGTGAGCGCCTCCATAAACACCGGAAGCATATTTTTTTGATGTTCGCGTTTGGCCATCATCGGAAAAACGCCACCGTAGTTTTGGTGGATGGTTTGTGAGGAAACGATATTAGATAAAGCAGTTAATTTACCATCTTTCTCTTCTAATACCGCAACTGCGGTATCGTCGCACGATGTTTCAATAGCTAGGATTTTCATAGGCGAATTATAGCTTAAAACTTGCCAAATTTCAATTTTTAAGCTAAAATTCAGGCTATATAGTAATGACCCTATCGTCTAGTCTGGTCTAGGACACAAGATTTTCACTCTTGTAACCCGGGTTCAAATCCCGGTGGGGTCGCACGTACAAATTTGTTTCGACAAATTTTTTCATTATTGATAAAAACCTATGGAAAAGAAAAGTTATCTTGATATTTCCAAAGCTGGGGATCTTTTAAACAAAAAAGAACGGGCTCTCTACCGCTTTTTTGAAATTTTACCCGGTGCCATCAGTTTAGGGACTCTTATTGGAGTCTTTATTTTTTCTTGGTTCTGGCCAGCAATAGTTTCTATCTTTATTATCGGATACTGCTTTTACTATTTGCTTCGTATTTTTTATTTTTCACTTCATCAGATTGTGGCTTATTTTAGGGTAAAAAGCCATTTAAAAACTGATTGGATGGAAAAACTCAAACGCGAAAAGGGAAAAAAATGGAAAGATATTTACCATGTGATTGTTCTGCCAACCTATAAGGAAGGTTCGGCGATTATTCGCGAGAGTTTGGATTCGCTGATTGCTTCTGATTACCCAAAGGAAAAAATGATGGTGGTTTTGGCGCAAGAAGAACGCGCCGGCGAAACTTTTATTGCCGAATCTCAGGCGTTGGCCAAAGAATATGCCGGAAAGTTTTTTGATTTTATTGTCAGCGTTCACCCAGGGAATATTGTGGGCGAATTGGCGGGAAAAGGTGCTAATATTGCTTATACCGAACCGATCGTTAAAGCTGCGGTGGATAAGGCCGGCATTTTACCGGAAGATATTATTGTTTCGGTTTTTGATATTGATACCAAAGCATATCCTAAGTATTTTGCTTGTTTGACGTGGTATTATCTAACCGAAAAAAATCCTACCCGTGCCAGTTATCAACCAGTGCCAGTGTATAATAACAACATTTGGAAAGCTACCTTTTTTGCTCGCGTAGTTTCAACTTCTAACACTTTTTGGCAGATGATTCAGCAGGAACGCAGTGAAAAATTAACCACCTATTCATCGCACGCGGTTTCGGGAAATGTCTTTTTTGACATTGGTTATCCTAATAATGTGGTGCCAGACGACAGCCGAATTTTCTGGCGCGCGTATTTGCAATACGATGGCGATTATCGAGTTGTGCCGATTTACTATTTAGTTTCTATGGATGCCGTAGACACCAATAGTATTTTTAAAACCATGATTAACCAATATAAACAGCAACGACGCTGGGCGTGGGGTTGTGTAGAAATTCCCTATGTGATGTTTGGCTTTTTGAAAAACAAAAACATTAGCATTTGGGCAAAAATTGCGCATGTGTATACCCTCATTGATGGATACTGGTCTTGGGCAACGGCGGCGCTTTTGCTCTTTATGTTGGGTTGGTTACCTATTTTACTAGGAGGAAATAAATTTAACTTTACGGTTTTGTCATTTAATTTACCGATTCTTACTGGTAGAATTATGACGATTTCTTTAATGGGAATGCTGGTGTCGGCTATTTTGAGCACCATGATGCTTCCCAAGGTTCCTGAAGGAGTTAGTCGCTTTAAGAGAATTTCAGTTTTCTTGCAATGGCTCTTCTTACCAGTGACTTTGATTTTATTTGGGTCGTTTCCATGTTTGGATGCGCAAATTCGTTTGATGCTAGGCAAACATATGGGCTTTTGGGTAACAGACAAAGTACGAAAGTAACATTTTTCTGTTACCCAAAAGCAAGATAGGGGTCGGGAAAGAAGCATTCTTTCCCGTGTAGGAAAACAGCGCCACGAAGTGGACGTGTTAGAAACCGAGGGTTTCTAAGGAGAGAAGCGACGCTTTTGTGGTGACGGATAAAGTACGAAAGTAAGGTGACTAAGTGGTTGAGTGGTTAAGTAATTGAGTGGATGGAGTTAAAAAATTATAGTAAAACCGGCGCCTGCAGGCGCCGTTTTTTTTGCAATAAAAAAGCCCGTCTTGATGTTATCGCTGACAGGCCCCGTTGTGATTCTTAGCTGGAATGGTCTAACCTTCTAGTTCTTTTATTTGGTTTTCAAGACGTTCAATGAGTTTATCTAGGGGGAAATTTCCATCTCCCTTTTTTTTCAAAACAAAGCACAGAACAAGGTCTTCCTTGGCTGGATCATCAAGGAAAACTATTTTTCGATCCGCTTTTTCGCCGTAATCGCCAGCACAGAATTGCTCGTGGCATTTCCGGCATTCGTAAAAGTCGGATTGATTCACATCGACCGCTCTTTCATCGCATTCTGGGCAAGGGATATGTTTTTGCTGAAGCCTCGCCCTTTCAATCCTGCCAACAGGGCAGTCATCGACATGTTCATCGATTGGTTCTTGACAGATACCACATTTTTGAATTTGGTAGTGTCCAAAAGACATGCTCATTTCAAGCTTCCTTCTACTAAATTGTGTATGTTCAACCCAACAATATAATATCACAATATAATATATAAGTCAATATTTCTACCCAAAAATGAATTTTAGAGGCGAATTGTTCAAGGCGATTTTATAATAAAAAAGCCCGTCTTGATGTTATCGCTGACAGGCCATGGGTGAGCCTCTGGACCAACTTGAGAATTATGATTTTTCAATAGCTTCAATAAGGCTGGGGACGTCGGGATATTTTTCAGGAATCATTTCAAGTAAAACCATCATCCATCCGCCACGATTTACGATTTCTCGATTGCCAATGCCTTGGCTATTAAGAAATCGCATGGTTTTGTCTATGATCCCCTTTCTCTTTAAAGCTGTCGCTAATTCATTAATTTTTTCCGAAGAATGATCTTTGATCGCCATTTTCTGTCTCCCGTTTTTATAAGAAATACCCTAACGCGTCTATTTTTTATCAGATTAATTGTATAAAGTCAACCAAAAAGCGCCCGCGGGCGCTTTTTGGTTTACTCAAAATGGATTTTGTTGGTGAATTGTTTCAGGCGGGATTTTAGTAATGGATATTCTTTTAGTTCCGGATCTTTTTCTAAAAGTTCGCGCGCTTCTTTGCGGGTTTTTTCAATTAAAAAGATGTTGGATAAATTCTGCATCGCCACATCAGGTAGGCCCCATTGTTGAGTGCCATAAAGTTGCCCCGGACCGCGGATTTTCAAATCTTCTTCAGCCAGTTCAAACCCGTTGCTGGTTTTTTCCATCACTTTTAAGCGCTGACGGTTTTGGTGAGATTCTTCCGTGGTAAATAAAAAGCAATACGATTGCAAATCGCTTCGGCCAACGCGTCCGCGAAATTGATGTAATTGACTGAGCCCAAAGCGTTCGGCGCCTTCAATCATCATAATGGTGGCGCGCGGAACATCAACGCCAACTTCCACAACAGAAGTAGAAAGTAAAATATCAATTTCTCCCTTTTTAAAGTCTTGCATAATGCGCTCTTTTTCATCGGCTTTCATTTTTCCATAGAGCATAGTGATGCGAAGGTCAGGAAATACTTCGCGTGAAAGGCGTTCGTATTCTTGTTTGAGTGATTTAATCTCGTCTTTTTGTGTAAACCCAAAACTATAATTTTGCGGAATAAAACTATTGGCGCTTAGACTTCCGGAAACTGGCGCGTCGCTTTCTTCCTTGCCTTCAATTCTTGGGTAAATAACAAAAACTCCACGCCCGCGCGCCACTTCTTGTTTGATAAATTCGTAGGCTTTTTGTCGATCGGCTTTATTAACCACGCTGGTGATGATTTTCTTGCGATCCTTGGGCATTTCCTTGATGAGGGAGAGTTCTAGGTCACCGTACACCGTTAATGCCAGCGTACGAGGGATTGGCGTGGCCGTCATGCTCAAAAGATGAGGCACTAATTTTTTGTTTTTGGTCAGTTCTGCGCGCTGGGCAACGCCAAAACGGTGTTGCTCATCTAAAACAACCAAAGCCAATTTAGAAAAAACTACTTTTTTAGAAATGAGCGCGTGCGTGCCAATGAGAATATCAATTTGTCCGAATTCAAGTTCCATTAATAAATCTTTTTTCTTGATTTCTTGGGTTTTTCCGCCGGCATTAATAACGCTTTCTTTGCCAGTTAAAAATCCCATTTTAACCTGAAAAGGCGCCAGCATTTTGGCAAGACTA
>CAYYYT010000035.1:0-6034 GCA_964476105.1 uncultured Candidatus Saccharibacteria bacterium
ACTTCTTACGCCGGTTGGATTGTTTTGGTAAATGACAAATTATTGAATAAGTTAATTCAGGGATTAGCAAATCAAATTCACGGAGATTATTTCCGTCATTTTGCTGATCGCCTTAAGAAAGGTGAGATGCCTTGGGGTCCCAAAAAGTCCTTAAAGACTAATTCTCCCCATCATAAAAAACGACGACATCGATCACAACGAGGATCGTGGATGTAGATTGTGTCTTTAATCGCAAGGCCCTGCCGCACTATGTGTGGCGGGGCTTTTATGTTGCAAAAACTTCGCATCACTAGGAAATAATTTTATTTTTGCTATAATCAGAATATGTTATTTCAACCACTAATTTTTTCTTTATTTACTTTTCTTTCCACTTTACTAGGTGGGCTTTTTGCGGTGAGGTTTAGAAATAAAATCCATTTTATTATGGCTTTTTCAGCCGGAGTATTGTTGGGAATTGTGGCCTTTGATATTTTGCCAGAAATTATTACCCAAATTCAAGAATACGGTTTTGGTGCGATTGATGTGATGGTGGCTTTGGTAATTGGGTTTTTGGGATTTCATATTTTAGAAAAAAGTATTTTGACTCACTATCACCACGAAGATGATTTCCCAACACACAAACATCCGCATGTTGGCGTGGCTTCGGCATTAGCTTTAGCAGGGCATAGCTTTATGGATGGTGTAGCAATTGGACTTGGTTTTCAAATCAATTCAGCACTCGGGTTTTTAATTACTCTAGCAGTTATTGCACACGATTTTACTGATGGAATTAATACGGTAACGTTAATGCTGGCTCATAAAAATACGGAAAAGCGTGCCAAGATGTTTCTTGTATTAACAGCGTTAACTCCGATTTTGGGAGTTATCTTTACTTCATTTTTTACAGTGCCCGCGTATTTTTTGTTTTTGTATCTTGGAGTTTTTGCTGGGTTTTTACTTTATATCGGAGCTTCCGATATTCTGCCCGAAGCACACTTGGAGCACAGTTCCTATAAATTAATTGGATTAACTATTATGGGCACTATCTTTATTTTTATTATTACCAGATTACTATAAATTATTATGCGACAAAATATCATTATCTCAAGCGATCGAGAAAAAAAATTAATTGCAGAATTGCAAACAAAATCTGATGTTAAATCAACGAGAATTAAAAAGCTTTTAGATTTACCAGATTTAACCAAAAGAGAAAATTCTCCCATTAAAATTATGGCAGATACGGTTTTGCGTTTGCCTTCTTTTGCTCATTTTGATGTGGTTGATTTTCCTCGCGTGGTTAGCGTTGAGGAAAATTTTGATATTTTAAATTCTCCTAAAGATCATCCTAGTAGAAGAGAAACAGACACCTATTACCTTACTGAAACTGATATTTTAAGAACACACACTACCACGATGTGGTCATTTTATTTGAAAGATCCTAAGGTGCTTGAGCAATTAAAAAATGAAGGATCGGTGGCTGCTTTATCCGTGGGTATTGTTTTTAGAAAAGACGAAATTGATAGAAAACATTTTCCAGCCTTTCATCAGGTTGATGCATTGTATATTTGTAGAAAAGATCAAAAAGTCATTACTTTAAAAGATTTAGAAGCTGTAGAACTTGAAGTGGCAAAAAGTCTTTTCGGTGAAAATATTGAATATCGATTTGAAACTGATACTTTTCCGTTTACCGATCCATCAATTCAAATTGAAGTTAAATTTAACAATGATTGGATGGAATTGAATGGTTCGGGGTTGGTGCATCCTCAAGTGCTTAAAAATTTGGGGCTTGACCCAGAAGTGTATAATGGCTGGGCGTTTGGTTTTGGTATTGATAGGCTAGCGATGGTTAAAATGGAAATTCCTGACATTAGAATTTTGTGGTCAGAAGATGCAAGAATTACTAGCCAATTTAAGGATATTAATAGTAAGTATAAAGAAGTAAGCAAATACCCAGCGATTGCTCGCGACATTTCTTTTGTTATTTTAAAATCAATTAGCTTGAATAATTATTATGAATTGGTGCGTGATTTGGGTGAAGATTTAATTGAAGAAGTAAAATTAATTGATGAATACGAAAACGACGAAAAGTTTGGCGCCGATAAAAAATCATATACGTTTAGAATTGTGTATCGCAGTTTAGAAAAAACATTAACTGATGCCGAGGTAAATAAAATTCACGATAAAATTACTGAAAAAACAAAGAGTGAATTTAACGCGTTAGTAAGATAGGCGAGGGTTAGTTTTCGGGCAAAAAAAGACCACCGAATTCCCGTAGGAATCGGTGGTTTTTGAGTTAGTGATTTATTTCGAGAGCTTCACCTTTGTGAATCATTTGGTAGAGGTCACGCAGGTCATTGAGTTTGTCGGCAGAAATTTCCAGATGCCATTGACCAGCAATAAAGGTTAAGTTACCAGTGGCACTATTATGGCATTGCGTGCCTGTTTTCTTTACGCCACGTAGTTCAGGCAAAAATCCAACAAAAGTAATCGAAGAAAAAAACGGGGTGAGTTCTTGTTCATCATGAATTGGGTCGTCAATTTTTTGAAGGAGAATGTAGAGTTGACCCATATCATCACGTCGTACCATATTCCCAAAAATAAAATCAGAGGGGTCGGAGGATTGATACGAGGGATGTTTTCGGATTGACTTGTTTAAGTAAGCTCGAATCGCCATACTCGGCTCCCATGTGTTGGTAAAGAACGAAGAACGAAATAAAAATGTTACTAGTGATATGATAAAACGATATTGGTTTGCCGTCAAGTCTTTTCTTGGTTTTTTAAATTTGATAGGCAGGTCTTAGCTTTTTGTAAAAAAAATACCGCTAAATCTTTCGATTCAGCGGCCAGTTTAATGAGTGTGATGCGGATTGACTTTGGGGTATAGATGCTCAATTATTCGCAATTGGATTAATGACTCCAGACTCAATGAGCTGGTAAAGTTCGCGCAGATCAGAAAAGTCTTTTGCAGATCCTTCTAGATGATATTGAGCATAATTGATATATAGCCTACAGACAGCACTCTCGTATTGATAACTTCCGAGCTGACGTGGTATCTCATTCGACAGAGTAAGTACAAGATTGCAGTGGTTAAAAAAGGGAGTTAATTCCCCTTCATTGTGAATCGTTCCGCGTGGACTATATATAGAAATAATAAAACTTCCCAATCCATCAAGACTGACGATGTTTCCAAAAATAGAGTTTTCTGGTCGTCCAGATCCTGATTTTTGAAGCGCTGGATGCTGGAGAATGCGGGGATCTAAATAGATTCTTACCATTTGGTAATCCTTGTGAAAGAGCGGAAGCGATGGAAAGATAATCTCACTAATGAATATGATAAAACGATATTGGTTTGCCGTCAAGTCTTTCCCTAGTTTTTGAAATTTGGTAAAATTGGAGAATATCTAATTAACACGTATATGAAATTAAATATCAAAGACGCCGAAGACAAGCAAAATGCTAAGCAGGAAAAAGCAGAAGTAAAAAAACCTAAGGCAAAACCTTGGGAACTTAAGGTTGGCAAAAAAACGGAAGAAGTTAAAGAGGAGCGACCAAAGGAAATACCAAAACTTGAAGCTATTCCAGAAAAGAAGGTAAGGAAAGAAGGTGAGTATGGCGCTCGGGATATTCAGGTTTTAAAGGGGCTGGAACCAGTTCGGTTGCGTCCAGGAATGTATATCGGTTCTACCGGAATTGATGGTTTGCATCACTTGATTTGGGAAATTGTTGATAATTGTTTGGACGAGGCGATGGCCGGTTACGCTAAGAGTATTAAAATTACTTTAATGCCCAATAACCGGGTAAGCGTTGCTGATGATGGCCGAGGTATTCCCGTTGAAAAGCACCCAGATACTGGTAAATCAACTTTAGAAACCGTTTTGACAACTTTGCACGCCGGAGGAAAATTTGGTGGCGATGCCTATAAAGTTTCTGGAGGTTTGCACGGTGTGGGAGTTTCGGTAGTGTGTGCACTTTCAACCTTTATGGAAGCGGAAATTCATCGAGACGGAGGAATTTATAAGCAAGAATATTTCAGAGGAGTTCCAAAGGGTCCTGTTAAAAAAGTAGCTGATAGCAAACGATCCGGAACGACGATTACTTTTGATGCTGACCCTCAAATTTTCCCAGAAATTAAATTTGATCCTAAAAAGATTTTAAATCACGTTCGTCAGCAAGCCTATTTAACTCGCGGAGTGAAAATTGCTTTCCGTGATGAGCGCAAAAAGGGAGAAGAACAAGATTACGTTTTCTATTTTGAAGGTGGAGTTTCAAGTTTTGTAAAATTTTTGGTGATGGGCAAGACTGCTCGGCACACCAATATTTTTTCTGTTGCTGCGACAAAAAATGATGTGGCGATTGAGGCTGCTTTCCAATACACCCAAGAAATGGAATGCGCTGAGCAATCATTTGCTAACAACATTTATACACCAGAAGGCGGAACTCATATTTCTGGTTTTAGAACTGCGTTGACTCGTTGCTTAAATGCCTATGCGCGTCGTGAAAACTTCTTGAAAGAAAAGGATGAGAATTTTTCTGGAGAAGATGTGCGCGAAGGTTTAACCGCGGTAGTTTCAGTAAAAATTCGCAACCCACAGTTTGAGGGTCAAACAAAAGCAAAATTAGGAAACCCTGAAGCTAAAGGCGCTGTTGAAGATGCGGTGGCTGAAGCATTAGCTGATTATCTAGAACGATACCCAAATGATGCTAAAGCGATTATTGAAAATTGTATTTTAGCAACCAAGGCTCGTTTGGCGGCGAAGGCTGCGCGTGCGACCGTATTGCGAAAAGGAGTTTTGGAGGGATTGGCTTTGCCAGGAAAATTGGCTGATTGTTTGTCTAAAAATGCTGAAGAATCTGAGCTTTATATTGTGGAGGGAGATTCAGCTGGTGGTAGCGCGAAAATGGCGCGTAATCGAAACTACCAAGCTATTTTGCCACTCCGTGGAAAGATTTTGAACGTAGAACGCGCACGATTGGATAAAATGTTGGCTAACAAAGAGGTGAAATCTTTGATTATTGCCTTGGGAACGGCGATCGCTGAAGATTTTAATATTGAAAATTTGCGTTACCATCGAATTATCATTATGACCGATGCGGACGTTGATGGATCGCACATTAGAATTTTGCTTTTGACCTTATTTTACCGATATTTCAAACCTATTATGGAAGCGGGTTACATTTATATTGCTCAGCCACCTTTGTATAAAATTCAGTCAGGTAAGTCTGTAAGTTACGCTTATACCGAAGAGCAAAAAGATAGAATGGTTGCCGAAATTGGAAAAACATCAGTTAACTTGCAACGATACAAGGGTTTGGGAGAAATGAACTCAGAGCAACTTTGGGAAACAACTATGAATCCTGAAAACCGACTTTTGCTTAAAGTTGAAATTGAAGACGGGCGCGAAGCTGATAAAACGTTTGATATTTTGATGGGTGAGGAAGTAGAACCACGTAAAAAATTCATTCAAAGTCACGCTAAATTAGTAAAGAATTTGGATGTTTAAAGTTTGGTTTAGTAGTAGTTTTAAAAAAACAAGAAAAGCAAAAAAAAGACGCACGCCATTAAGAAGGAAAAATAGAAAAGAATATCTGGCTTGTAAAGAATCAGCGCGTCAATTAGTGCTTGAGAGAATTAAACACTATAACGACTTTTATCAGTTTAAGGTTGGTAGAATTAGTATCAAGAATCAAAAAAGTCGCTGGGGCAGTTGCAGTAAAAAGGGGAATTTAAATTTTAATTACAAAATTATTTTTCTTCCCAAAGAGGTGGCTGATTATGTGGTGGTGCACGAATTGTGCCACCTTGGGCAATTTAATCATTCGCCAGCATTTTGGCAACTCGTTGCTCAAACCTTGCCTCAGTATCAAGAATTAAAAAAGAAATTAAAAGTATGAAAGTTATTATTGTTCGGCACGCGCAGACCGATGAAAATGCCGGTGGCGCGCTGGCCTCAAGTGAATCAGAGGTTTTATTAAACGAGGAGGGAATTAAGCAAGCACAAAAATTAGCAGAGGCTTTAAAAGAGGAAACTATTATGGCGGCTTATGTGAGTCCGCA
>CAYYYT010000036.1:0-6019 GCA_964476105.1 uncultured Candidatus Saccharibacteria bacterium
TTTTGTAAGTTACGCTTACTTGATTTCAGCGATGGTTGGAGTTTTAATTTCTCTTGTTTTTGTTTGGCATTATTTTTCTAAATTTTTCCTAAAACTTGATTGGCAGGTTTGTAAAAGAATTTTTCAGGAAAGTTGGTCTATCGGATTAAGTTCTTTAACGGTAGTGGTGCTGTATTATTTTGCACCGGTAGTTTTGGGTATGGTAAAGTCTAGTAAGGAAGTGGCGCTCTATAATATTGCCTTTAATACTTCATTTTTAATTGGACCACTTTCCACGATTTTATTTTCTAGCTTTTTACCAGGACTGTCGCGCGCTTTTCATAGCGATAAAAAAGAATTACATGAGCTATGCGGTCGTGCTTTGCAAACATATTTCTTTTTTGTTTTTCCCTATGCTATTGGTGGTTTGATAATTGCGACGCAATTGATTAGTTTTTTGTATACGTGGTCGTATATTGGCGCCGTAATGCCATTTCAAATGTTAGTATTGGGAAATGCTATTGGATTTATTAGTTCGGCGTTTAGTGGATTCTTATTGGCTTTTGATAAACAAAAAAGTTTATTTTTCTTTACGTTGGTTGGCGCTGTGGTCAACATTATACTAAACATCATTTTTATTCCTTGGCAGGGAGTTCTTGGTGCTACGATAGTGTATTTTTTGTCAGCAACCATTGTTTTTATTCTCATTTATCACGAAGTAAATAAGGTAATGATTAGCAAGATTTTTTGGGCAAGTATGACAAGACCATTAATTTCATCGTTAGTAATGGCGGGGTTTTTACTGGTATTTTTGCGATATAAAATTTATAATCCAATATACTTAGTTATTTTGGGTGCGTTAATTTATTTCATCTCTTTTTTGAGCTTACTTTCTATGAAAAAATTTCTAAAAAAAATCTATAAAAAAATTCTACCCAATTTTGAATATCATTTTAAAAAAGATTTGGCGGATTGTCAGTCAATTTTAGATTTAGGCTGTGGTCCAAATTCTCCGGTGAGAGATGCTAGTGCTCCAATGAAAGTTGGCGTTGAATTATTTGGAGAATCTCTGGAAGCATCAAAAAAACGCGGTATTCATCAGCAATATATTCAGGAAGATATTTTGAAAGTTAATTTTGAACCCAAATCTTTTGATGCGATTGTAATGGTGGATGTGATTGAGCATATTAAAAAAGAAGATGCGATTGTTTTAATTAAAAAAATGGAAACTTGGGCGCGTAAAAAAATTATTTTGCTAACGCCTCAGGGATTTGTGCATCAGGAGGATCATCATAATCCACTGCAAAATCATTTATCAGGATGGGAAGTGGAAGATTTTGAAAAATTAGGATTTAAAGTGTATGGTATAAATGGTTGGAAGGCGTTGCGAGGCGAGCATGCGTATTTGAAATTTAAACCAACGCTTTTGTGGATTATTATTTCAGATATTACTCAGCAGTTAGTTTATAGAAAACCAAAACAAGCTTTTCATTTATACGCAATTAAAGAATTACCATAATATGTCTTGGGAAAATAAAAAAGTATTAGTAGTGGGTGGTGCTGGGTATATTGGTGGCGCCGTTACCGATATCCTGCTTAAAGAAGGTATTCCCTTTTCGGTTTACGATAATTTGCTGTATGAAAATCAGTATTTAAAACCGGTAGATTTTATTTTTGGCGATGTGCGAGATCAAGAAAAATTAGCAAGCATTTTACCAAATTATTCTCATGTGATTTGGTTGGCAGCAATTGTAGGCGATGGCGCCTGTGCTATAAGGCCAGACTTAACGGTGCAGGTTAATCAAAATTCAGTAGAGTGGTTGGCCAAAAACTATCAGGGAAGAATTATTTTTCTTTCAACCTGTTCGGTGTACGGTCAAAATGATAATGAGGTTGATGAAAATTCTTTATTAAACCCTTTGTCACTGTATGCAAAAACTAAAATTGAAGCGGAAAAATGTTTAGCCAATAGCAATAGTCTCATTTTTCGCCTAGGAACCGTGTTTGGGGTTTCAGATACCTATGCAAGAATTCGTATGGATTTAGCGGTAAACTATATGACCGCCCGCGCGATTACTAATGGCAAGTTAACTATTTTTGGAGGAAATCAATGGCGCCCTTTAGTGCATGTGAAAAATGTGGCCGAAGCCATTGTGAGCAGTTTAGAAAAACCCTTGAAAGGAGTATATAATATTTCAGGTTTAAATTATAAAATTGCTGATTTAGGAGAAGAGATTGCTAAAATTACCAATTCAAAAATTGAATATGTTGATATTAAATTTGAAGATTTAAGAAACTATCATGTCAGCGTAGCTAAGGCAAATCAGGCAGGAATTTTGCCTTTTAAGCATCTTTTAACGGTTGCTGATGGCGTTAGAGAAATGAGTGATCTCGTTTTTTCTGGTAGAATAAAATACACTGACAATGATATTTACTCCAACGAAAAACATATTGCTAATTTAAATAATCATGGAAGTCTTACCTAAAACAATTAAAGGGGGATTGGCAACCGACGAGCGTGGCAAGGTGACTTTTTGCAATGATTTTAATTTTCAAAATGTGAAACGCTTTTATACGATTGAGAATGCCTCGCTAGATACCATTCGCGCTTTTCATGGTCACAAACAAGAAGAAAAATATATGTTAGTTTCTTCGGGAAAGGCTCTGATTTGCGCCGTGCGATTTCCAGAAAAAGAGAATCAGGTTCATAAGTTTGTTTTGTCGGCCCATGAGCCAACTATTTTGCATATTCCTGGTGGCTATGCTAATGGTATTAAGGTTTTAGAACCTAATACTAAGGTGGTGATTTTTTCTACTTCTTCGGTAGAAGAGTCTAAGCAAGATGATTTTCGTTTTGCGCCAGATCATTGGGGAAGTAGTGTTTGGGAATTATCATAATGTTATCCAAAAAGAAAATTTTATTACTAGGCGCCGACGGAATGCTGGGAAGTATGGTGTATTCGGTTTTGAAAGATAAATACCAGTTAATTTTAGCTGTCCGCGATAAAAGTAATATAAAAAATTTAGAAAATGCTTACGGAAAAATTGATGGACATACGATTTTAGAATTTGACTTTACTCATCTTTACCAAGACTATCTTAAGGGTTTTAAAAATCTAACCCAAAGTCCTGTTTTTAAGGGATTTTTAGAAAATGTTGGCGAAATTGATGCTCTAATTAATTGCGCGGGGATTATTATTCCTAATTCACTCAAAGACCCAGCGCTTACTTTTTTTATTAACTCTGCGGTTCCTCATCTTTTTTCAGCTGTTTTTAAAGAGAAGATGATTCACATTACTACCGATTGTGTTTTTAATGGACTAGAAGGATTTCCCTATGATGAAAATGCTTCAGTTTCGGCCACGGATTTATATGGAATTTCAAAGTTTTTAGGTGAACCGAAAAACTGTTTAACCTTGCGCACTTCTATCATTGGTCCTGAAATTTCGGGATTTTATAGCCTTTTAGAATGGTTTAAAAAACAGCAGGGCCAAACGATTAAAGGATTTACTGGGCATTTTTGGAATGGCGTTACCACCAAAGAATTTGCTTATATTTGCGTGCGTATTATTGAAAATCGCCACGAATACCCTAAGAATGGCTTGTTTCATATTTTTTCAACCACAATTTCTAAGTACGATATGTTATTGAAATTTAAAGAAAAATATCAGATAGATTGCCAAATTTTACCCGATGATTCTCCGGGAATTAACCGAACTTTAAGCACCATATATCCCGTTTGCGAAAAATTACAAATTTCTTCGTTTGATAAAATGCTACAAGAACTGTAGCATTTTTGTTTGACTTTTTTGTATTTAGTGATATTATTTTGTCAGTGTTCTAACGGTTCTTTTGGTTCTTTGTCAATGAGGAAATTTTTATGGAAAGTTACAATGGCTGGCCGATTTTGACGGCGGAAAATTGTTTTTCCAAAATTCGAGAAAGCGGTATTGTGCCTTGGATTGAAGATCCTCAATATGGTTTTGTCGAAGAATATTTTGAGGGTGCACCATCTCAGGAAGCATTCATTAAAAGAATGAATAATTTTAATAAATTTGCTCCCAAAACTACGGTTTCTCGATATAAAAAACCAAATGGAAGCAAGGAGATTGATGGTTTTAAAACCACTTTTACTCCCTACGCAATGGTGTTTGCTTTAATCGATGACTATGTTCCCGTAACGGCGGAGTGGAAGCATGGCAATGGTTTGATTACCATTGTCCCACCTGCGGGAGCTCCAACTTTGGATGAGTTGCGCTTTAATACGTTAACGGGAGCTATGCGCTTTGCTGCGATGCGCGAATGGAAAGAAGAAACAGGAACATATCTTTCTTATTGTGTTCCGCTAAGTCCTGAGAATGGGTATTGGGCTAATGTGAGAAGCACTCAAACCCAGTGTTTCTTGTTTGCTGGAGAAGTTAAGGAGGGTAGTTTTGCTAGTCAGAATCTGGACGCCAACGAAGATTTGAAAATGTTTCTCTTTCCATTGGCTGAGTGGTTAAAGTTAATGACCACCCCTGATCTTTGGAATGGAAATTCTGATTTTGGCCTTGAGGCCGTCGTTCCAACTTTGACGTTTCTGGCACTTCGTCGGCTCGGCAGATTGAATCTTTCCTAAAACGAAAGGAAGGTGAGTTGTGGGTGGTAATTACTTAAAGTGGTTGGATTATTTGGTTGATGAATTTAAGGTTCTCTTTGAACAGGGGAAGACAGCTGTGCTTCCTAGCTTTATGGAGGGGGTCATTGTCTTGTCGGCACCGCCATCTTTAGATAAAAAAGATGAACGGGAAAGAGAGGCAAATCCCGAAAATGTTGCTCGGGTAACGAAGGGGGTCGAGCTTGCTCGTCATTTTGGCACTAAGCTTTTTCTTAATGGCGAAACTGAGCAGTTGCCCTGGATGAAGACAATTGCTCGGGAACTTTATTTTGAACCCGAGAAGACCGTCTTAATTGATTGCGGTAGGCGTGGTATTGGAAACACCAAAACTCAATTTGAGGTCATGGCGCAAAACAATCAGTTTAATGCATTGAGTTATTTGACTCTTGTGACTTCGCTGTATCATGTGCCAAGAGTGTTTCGAACTGCCAAAAAATGGATGCCGTGGGTTTATTGGCATGTTTATGGATTGACTTTGCAAGAATTTCCCTTTGATGTTCCGATGCAGGTTGGCGGAGAAATTCGTCGAATCATTGAATGCACTCAAAGGGGCGATATTTGTTGGTAGCTCGTTAGTGGCCGATGGATTCAAAATCCAAAGGCCATTTTTTATTGCAATTTTTGTAAAAAAAAGCCAGAATAAATAAATTATTTGTATAATTAATCGTGCGGTCGGAATAAGAAATGGTTATTTTTTTTATTCCTCTCTTACTCATAATTGTGAAAAAATTTAAATTGGTGACATTGCTGGGAATTAGGCCGGATATTATCCGAATGTTTAAGTTGATAAAGCTATTAGATGATAACCAAGAAAAGTATGGCTATGAACATATTTTTGCGCACACCGGACAACATTTTGATCATGAATTAGATGGCGTTTTTTATGAACAATTAGGCGTTAGAAAGCCCGATGTTAATTTTAATGTCGGGAAAATTTTAAAAGAAGGCGGTGGAGCTACAACTTTTGAACACCAATTAGGTTTGTCGCTGAAAAAACTGACCGAATTTATTGAAACTGAAAAACCTGATGCAATTATGTATCTAGGCGATACTAATAGTGTTTTGTCTTCTATTGTGGTGGCCAGAAATAATGTACCGGTTATTCACTTGGAAGCTGGTGGTCGCAGTTTTGATTGGCGTATGCCGGAAGAAAAATGCCGAATTGTAATTGATCATATGTCAGATGCTCTGTATTCTTATATGCCACGCTACAAGGATATGTTGCTAGCAGAAGGCGTAGCAGATTTTCGTATTAAAGTTATTGGCAATATTATTTATGATGCGGTGGAAAAGTTTTTGCCCATTGCTGATAAATCTCTGATTTTAGAGGAATGTAAGCTAAAGCCACAAGGGTATGTTTTAGTAACTTTGCATCGAGAAGAA
>CAYYYT010000037.1:0-5936 GCA_964476105.1 uncultured Candidatus Saccharibacteria bacterium
TATTTTGAAGCGGCCGTCCTGCGGCGCTCGGCGTTCGTCAATTTTTAGGTTGGCTAAAATTTTAATACGCGAAACAATGGCTGCGTGCACATTAAGTGGTAAAAATAAACTCAAGTGCAAAACACCATCTTGCCGAAAACGCACATTTAATTTATCGCGACTAGGTTCAATGTGAATATCAGAAGCATTTCCCGCCAAAGCATGACGCAGAATAATCAACACCATTTTAATAATCGGTGCTTCTTCCGTTTTTTCTACAAAATCGGTTCCCTTAGTTAAAGCCGTTAAAATTTCATTCTTTTCTTTTCCCAATTCCTCCAGAGCTTTTTTTGTTTCTCGCTTGAGCGTGCTGTGCTGACGCAAAATATTTTGCAAATCGGTAAAGGTCAGCAAATACATTTCATAGTTAAATTTTTCCTTGCGACTTAAAAATCGCAAAGCATTTTGTACCAACATATTTTCTGGATAAACCGCACCAATTCCCACCACGTCACCCTTTTTAAAGAGTGGCACCATTTTATAGTTAATGGCCGCTTCTTCGGAAATTAAATCCAAAACTTCCAAAGGAATTTCTTCTTCCGTATTGGGTCGCAACAATGGAATTTTCAGTAACTTACTTTTGCGTTCAAATAGTGCATTCTCATCAAGAATTTTATTAATCAAAATCACCTCCTCTTCGGTTTTACCGGTTTTTTCTACCTCAACTTGCAGAGTATTTTTTTTACTCTGATCGATAAGACCATCTTGATAGAGCGACAAAATTAATTTCATAACCAAAAATACAATGTATTAATAATAAGGAGAGAATGGTTCAGAGCGACCGATACCTTTTTCTTCAATGCTAGAAATTTTAAATTCCATTTGTTCTAGTATTTTTCGCACATCATCTTTTGTTTTCGCCACCATACTACCTACGATTTTTTTGCCATTTTTATCGGTCGCGATATAGGTAAATTCTGTTTGTGTACCCGAAAATGATTCTAGATTTTTAAACTGATCTGACTCAATAATATCAAAATTAATTTTTAAACTATTATTCGCCACCGGGGCCACCACCGCAGTAGAACCATTTAACTCAAAAGACACAACTACGCCAATTCCTCCCAAAATAATCATAATAATAATCACCACCATGACGCGTGCCATAGTTTGTCGTTGTTGATTGGGTGAAGTAAAAACAATAGCCATAATAATTTAATAGGTATAGGTTTGTGCCTCTAGGGAAACAGAATATGTTTCCGATTTTGTTTTTATTTTTGATGCGACCGCTGGAGCCGAAGCATTAAACGCAATGGAATTTACCTGAAACAATCGTAGGGAGTTATCTAGTGATGCTAAAAAGTTTTTTAAGTCTTGATAGGTTCCAGAAATACTCATGGTAAAAAATATCTTTTTAATTCCCGTAGTTGTTGGTGCTGGATTTTTAGGTGAAGTTTGTCCATACGCTGTAGCGCCCGCTGGAGAAAAAGTAATTGACTTAACCGTTAATCCGCTTTCGCTACCCTTAGTCTGTAATAAATACATTAATTCTGCATAAGAATTATCTTCAGGAAGCGCGCTGTTTACTTTATCTAAAACTTCTGAACGACTTTGAATCTCTTTATCTAATGCTAAAATTTTTGAGTAGTAAGCAGATTTTATCTCATACTCAGATTGCTTTTTACGCAACGAATCCTTACCATCAAGATATTCTTGATATTTAGGCAATCCAAAAAAGAATGCACCAAAGGCAATAACCACCAAGATAATAATAGCAACCGCAAATTTATTCATATTAGTAAGTATTTACCGCAGTTGGTAAAAAGACTTCTGCATAGTTAAAAATTTTCGAATCCAACATTAACTGAAGCGAAAAGGTCACGCGATTATCGGGCTGAATTTGGGAATTTAAAATAGAAACGCTTTTAACATACGTGTCATTTTTTTCAAATACCTGAACCTGCCGACTAAAAACTTCCATATTTTCTGCTTCTCCAGTTAAAGTTAATCGGTTTTCTGATCCTGACATACTAAAACCAGAAAACCAAACTTTTGGTAAAGTATCGCCTTCAATCAAGGAAAACACATGCGAGGAAATTTTTCGATTAGAAAGAATTTGAGTCAAATCATCAATTCTTTTTTTATAATCAAGAACTCGTTTTTCTGTCTCTTTGTAGGCTGGTTCGCTAAAGGTATCAACCTTTTTACTCACATCGCTTAATTTTTGCGCCTGAACAGTAATTTGCAAATTCACAATTCCCCAAACGAAAATGGCCGCCACCGTTAATGCTAGTGAAAGATAAAAAAGCACCTCAATCCAAAATGATTTCTTTTCTTCAAATGTATTGTTGGTTGCTAAAAAATTCATAAAATAATTATCCTTCTAACCCACTTAAACTAGCGCCCAAAGCCGCTGAAAACCTAGAACTCATCGCTCCAATTTTCATTTCTAATATGGGATTGTAACTTAATGCCAAAAATCCATTCGGAGCAGAAACACTTTTCTTTGTATTTTGCTGTAGGAAATCTTTTAGTCCTGGAACTTGAGCTCCTCCGCCCGTAATATAAATCTCATCAACGGCGTGTTTTTCTTGTTCTAAAAACTCCGCACAAACATCTTGAATTTCTTGCAATAAAGGCTTTGCCAAAACTGTAACATCACCTAAATTATTACCCGAATACATCAGAGAGCTATTAAATTCAAAACTGTAACTTTCTTTTAAAAATCCTTGATCTAAAACGCTAATCGTTGAACTAGAAAAACCAATATCTACCAAACAAATTGTCTTACGAACATCTCTCGCCAGTGCTCGCTTAATACTAATCACTTCTGCTTCTAAGGCATATAATTGCAATCCTGCATTTTTGGCAATTAATTTATAATCTTCAATTACTTGATTAGGAATTGCTACCAAAAAAACGACTAGTGGAGAATTTTTATCTAGTGGATTTTTAGCTGCCACTTGCCAGTCGAGCGTTACTTGAGAAATTGGCAGGGTGATGTACTGAGCGGCGTTAAACGAAATCGCTCCGGGAATTTCTTCTTTGGGCATCGGAGGAATTTCAAATGAAGTGCAAAAAGTTGAAAAATCTGGGATAGAAAAAATCGCTTTTTTAGCTTTTATATTACTCTCGCGTATCATTTCCTTAATCACCTGCGCTGTGGTTACCGGAGAAAGCATTCCATCTTTTTTGTCTTCCACGCTAATATCTTTTAAAGAAACTTCTGCATAGTTTTCTAAAATCCTGCGGTGGCGTATACCCGAAACCTCCACCATTTTAATTGCTGAAGTTCCAATATCAATCCCCACCATTCTCGGCATAAAAAACATATGTAAAAAATTATTCATAGACAGCTTTCCTATTTTGATTAGGTAATTAATATATTATACTGTAACTATGCAAACTATAACATACTCAAAACATGTGGATAACCTATCTAAAAATAAAAGAGTTTTTTCTTGAATTATTTTTCCCATCGTTTTGTTTAGGGTGTCAAAAAGAAGGCACTTTTTTGTGCTCCGATTGCCAAGAAACGCTAGAAATTTCAGAACACCAATACTGCTTATGCAATAAAAATCCCCTGCGAATTCCTTTTGAAAATCCTGATAAAAAATGCTCGCGTTGCCAAAATAAAAAACTTTCTGGACTCTATTTTGCGCTATCTTACAAAGAAAAAGCTCTGACCAGAAAAATCATTCACCAATTTAAATACGAACCTTACTTAAAAAATTTAGCACCTCATATTGCACAAATACTAGCAAGCTATTTTGTCCTAACAAAAAACAACACTAATGTCATATGGGACAATAGTGTTTTAGTTCCAGTACCATCAGAGAAAAGTCGTTTAAAATATCGTGGCTATAGCCAAACAGAATTCCTCGCCAACGAATTAGGACAAATTATAAATGTCCCAACAGTCCTAAAAAATCTCGTTAAAATAAAAAAGACCAAGCCCCAAGCAGGGCTTTCTGCTCAAGAAAGAGAAGTTAATCTACAAAATGCTTTTAAAGTTTTATATCCGGAACTTTTAAAAAATAAAAAGGTTTTTCTCGTTGATGATGTTTATACTACCGGCTCTACCATGGAAGAATGCGCCAAAACTTTAAAAAATTCTGGCATTAAAAAAATATTCGGCATCAGCATTGCTCGTGAAGAGTAAAATTTATTAAGGAATCTTAAGGCCATCTAAATTGATTGCTAGTCCATGCCATGATACCATACAAGTAATACCTTATGATTCTAAATAAAAAAATACTACTGGAAATTATTACTGATCCAACATATCTTTATGGGATCGTTGTAGTGATTGGAGTCGTTGCTAGTTTTCTCTTTCCTCAAACACTTTCTCAGCTATCACGCCTTACCACCCTCTTTTTGGCTACCATTTTTTTCTTAAGCGCCCTCAAAGTTTCACCCAAAGAATTGCTGGAAATTGCCAAAGACCCTAAAACTATTATCATTTTTAATCTCATTAAATTTATCATCATCCCTCTGATGATTTATGCCATCGCCAGCGTAACCGTGCCCTTTATTATTTTGCCACTCCTGTTGCTTGCTATTATGCCACCCGGAATGTCATCCCCCGTACTAGCGGAAATTATTGGCGGGCGACAGAGTTTAGCACTCGTAGTAGCGGTTACTAGCTCCCTTTTAGCTCCAGCTCTAGTTCCATTTTTTCTCAAAATAATTACCGGCGTTTCAGTGAATATTGAATTTTTCCCTATGATGCTTTCTATTGCTAAGGTTGTGGTTATTCCCTTTACTTTAGCCTGGATCCTGCGCTGGTTCAAACCATCCATGGTCGCCAGAGCCAATCCTATTTCCAGTTATTTTTCGGTGCTTTTACTAGGTCTTTTAATGACCGGCATTTTGTCCCATCAGGTAAAAAATGTCTCTACCATTAACTGGACCAATGTAACCATTATGCTTTTATCAGCCAGCCTGGCGGTACTCTTCTTTTACGCCACTGGACTTATTGCATTCTTTAAAAAACCAATTGTCGATAGAGTCACCCTGACGGTTGGCCTAGCTAATATTAATTTCACGCTGGCGCTCTTTTTAATCCATCAATATTTTAATACGCATGAAAATGTTTTAACCGTAGTTTGCTTTTCCATTCCCTGGTTTGCCTGTATTATTCTCTTTAAAGTTTATCTTCGTCACGTTCATCGCTAAAAATAGAAATCTAAATTTCTAGCTTTAACTTTATCAACAATAAGAATCTTTTACGCAGTTTGAATTCATATAATAACAAAAACGCAACAATAAACATTGTTTTAAAAATAAAAATTGCGTCGCCCTTCTTCAGGGCTAACTTTGTAGTGTTAGAGTTTTTCGATTTCTTTTAAATCGTGATCAGGAATGTATAAGATTACTAAACCCACCGCAACACCAATAATGGCAGTCCAAAAATGACTTTCCCCAAAAAAAACTTTATCAATACTATCTAAAACATACCAAATCCCACGCCAAATCAGTACCAACCCCACAATGATAGAAATATTTTTCGCAAGATATTTTAGTGTTAAATGATTGTTTTTCATAAAATTTTTATTTATTTCCAATTTAAATAGGTAATGGTTATTTGTAAAACTGTAGCAAATGCCACCCAACACAAGTACGGCACATTGGCATAGGTAATCCATTTTTCATGCGGATAAATGACCGCCAGAGCCCAAATGAGTGTCACTAGTACCAATACAATATCTATCGAAGCTAAAAAATTATTTTTTAATCCAAACTGAATAGGTGTAAAAATAAAATTAAATAGTAAATTTAATGCGAAAGGAATAAGCAATATCCATGGCAATTTACCAGTAATGACTTTATAAAAAACGGTGGTATAAGTGACAGCAATAATAGCGTACAAAACTGTCCAAACCGGTCCAAAAAGCCATGCTGGTGGCGCCCAGATTGGTTTTATTAACCTTGAATACCAAGAATATTCAGACATT
>CAYYYT010000038.1:0-5722 GCA_964476105.1 uncultured Candidatus Saccharibacteria bacterium
CCGTGCGACTGCAAAGCACGGGTCTTAATTTTTTAGCAAATAACATGGTATCGAAAAATAGTCCTAATTTAAGGGCTTTTTTATTTTTTGTAGCGATATATTAATTAAGTTACATATTGACTAAATATTTAATATATGATATTTTATGTTATATAGTTTTTTGACATAAGAATACGTGGGTGGGGAATAACTAATAACACGAGAGGGGATTATTATGGCAACGCAAGGGTTGGTGACAGTTATGTCTGGCAAGAAAGTGCTAATGAAAATTGTGGCTGGTTGCGATGGTGATAATGCCTTTAAACTGGCAGACCAATTGAGAGATCAATGGCCACTAAATCTTGAGGAGGTTTACGCATTGGCTCTTCAAATGAGATTTGGCGGTCAGGATGATTTGGTTGTAACTGATGGCGTGTCAGCAGTTTTTGAAGGAGAAACTATTCCCGTTGCGGACCTGGGTCCACTTTATTGCACGATGTTCGATGCGCCGAATTTCAATCCTCGATGGTCACAGGGAACGGCAGATTATGTGGCTCTCGTTGATGTTTAATTGGGAATTGATAGGCCTAAAACCGCATGGTTCGTCCAGCGGTTTTTTTAATGATAAATTTTTTTTACATTTTGAAAATAATTTAAATCACCTATCGTGACAGGTGGTTTTTTGGTAGAATGAAGGTAAAGATATTTTATGAAAAAAAATGTTTCAACAATAAAAAAGACAGTTCTGGTAAACGATAAAATGCAAAAGAATTATCGGTATGAAATAACTCAGCCGATGGGCAAACATTTTGACCCAGAATTTACGCCGGATTTATCGCCAAAGCAAATGTTAAAAATTGGAGTTTTTGGTGGGAAATATATGACCGATTGCAAAGATGAATTTCCGGAGGATTGGTTTGTGGATGCCAAATTGTGCCAAGAAAAACACGATGCTAAGTTGAATTGTTTTGGCGTAAATGCTAGTCAACCACTGAGCGTTTGGCAAAAAAGGGGTTGGATTCATCCGGATGATCCGCGTGGTTGGTTTCAGTGGTATTGTCGTTATTATATGGGGCGCAGGCACCCTGATGATGCGCGCCAAATTAAAAGATGGAAAGCAATTGTCCGTCACATTGCTCAAATAAAAAAGAATTGCGTGCCGGGAGATTTGCGGTGTCGCAAGCGTCAAAGGCAAGCGGTTTTGCACTGGGCCTATGATGGTCGAAAATTATAAATATATATTGAAACCACCTTTTCACGAAGGTGGTTTTTTGGTAGGGTGAAGATGTGAAAAAAATATTGGTGCTTTATAAAAAGGAGGGCGAAACTCCGCTGATGGTTTTGGAGAAGTTTAATAAAAAACATCCAAAATATCGGGAAGTTTCTTTAACCTATGCGGGCCGGCTTGATCCCATGGCTTCTGGAGTTTTATTGGTGCTGGCAGGACCAGCGATTAAAGAAAAAGAAAAATATTTGGCACTGAAAAAAGAATATTATTTTTCGGTGCTTTTGGGTTTTGCAACTGATACCCATGATATTTTGGGAAAGATTACTGACTGGCAAACAGAAAATGATTTACCAAGAAAAGAACAGGCTTTCAAAATAGATCAAGCAATTTATGTTTTAAAGAAGAGTAAAAAGCAGGAATACCCGATGTATTCTTCTAAGACGGTGAAGGGCATGCCACTTTTTTCTTACGCCCGAGAAAATAAAAAAGTGGTAATTCCTTGGCATCCTGTTGCGATAGAGAAATTTCGTTTTTTAAAAATGAGAAAAATAAAGAAGGAGGTATTGCAAAAAAATATTGAAAAAAGAATTCAGAAAATAAAAGGTGATTTTCGCCAGAAAGAAATTTTATTAACCTGGAAAAAGGCACTGTTAAAAACTAAAAAAAACCAATGGTATATCGCAGATTTTATGGTGCAGGGAAGTAGTGGATTATATGTCAGGAAGTTGGCAGATGATTTAGGGAAAATATTAGGTGTGCCGGCGCTAGCTTTAAGTATCAAAAGAACCAAAGTGGGAAATTATCGTCTTACCTGATGTGGTGGGAAGTATTTTAAAAAAGAGTATAATAAAGATAATAATTATATAACATACTATGAAAGAATACTTTTCAAAAAAATTTGCGCGGGCCAAATTGCACTTTCAAAATTTGCATCAAAAAACGGTGGTCCGGGCGTGGAATTTAGCTAAAAGGTTGCGTCCTCAACAAATCCGTCGCGATAAAAAGAAATAGTTAAATTTTAAAAATATGAAAAAATATACTTTTATTTTAGGGGTTATCGGCATGCTTTTTGCTGGTTATATGAGTTTTTTTAAAGTATTAAGCGACACCTGTGTTTTTGATCAGCCATGTCCTTATTTTCTTGGCTATCCAGCTTGTTATTATGGATTCGCTCTTTTCACCTTAGTTGTTTTGGTGTATGTGCTTGATAGTTGGAAAATGGTTCAGGAAAGAACCGCAGAATTTTCTTTGATGGCATTTTCATTGATTGGTATTTTATTTTCTGGATACTTTGCCTTGCAGGAATTGCCAAGATTGCTATCTGATGGAATAACGGCTTATTATTTTGGATTACCAACCTGTATTATTGGATTATTTTTTTATGTGATGATTTTTTTAATCGCTTCATATACTGCATTAAAAAATTCAAATGAAAGCATGATAAATGGCCCTGGGGAATAATGAGGCTTGCCATGCTTTTTAGGGAATAGTAAAATAAACATTACATATTATTAATTTTATTATTATGAAAAAACATCTTTCAATTGCCTTAAGCTCAATTGTTTTGCTAGCAGGATTGTCGCTTAGCAGTGTTGCTTTTGCTGATGATCAGGCAACGGTAACAACAACTACTGTAAGTGCCGATGCTAATCAAGCAGTGACTACGAGTAGCGCATTGTCTACAGAGCCAGAAAAATTAGATGGCATTACGGTTGCAGAACCAACTTCTATTCCATCGGGTTTTGGTCTTTGGTGGAAAAATTTAAGCGAAAGCGTTTCGTTGGGATTAACTTTTGATCCGGTTAAAAAAGCTGAAAAGCAATTACAATTTGCTGAAGAGCGAACAAAATTGGCTCAGTACATGATGACCAACAGCACTGATCCAAAAGTGCAAGAAAAAGCTCAAGAAATGCTTCAAAGAGCTAGTGAGTACACTAAAAAAATTGAAGAGAAAAAGGCTGAATTGGCGAAAAAGAATGATGAACGATCAAAAAAGCTTTTAGAAAATGTTGCCAAGCATTATGTTAACCAAGAAAAAGTATTAGAAAAAGTAGAAGATAAAATCCCAGCCGACAAACTAGAACAATTTACCCAAATGAGAAAAGAGGCTGAGGCTAAGGCAAAAACATTTTTAGATAATTTGAAAAATGATGCCAATGTTCCTCAAGAAGTAAAAGATAAGATTTCTGAGGGAATGGCAAAAATGCAGGAGATTCAAGCTCAGCGCGATGCATTGCGAGCACAAGAAAAAACTTTGCTTGATCAGGTAAAGCAAGGAAATGAAGAAGCTAAAAAACAGTTAGAATCATTTAGAAATGAACGCGCTCAGGAAGTGCAAAAATTGCAAGATGAATTTAAGGCTCAAAAAGACGCTTTGGTAGAAAAAGTAAAGAGTGGTGATAAATCAGCAGTTGAAGAATTGCAAAAATTAAATCAACAGCAGCATGCAAAAGTTGAAGGCATTACCAAAGAATTGCGACAAAAATTAGAAGAATCAAAAAAAGAAGTGATGCAAAAAAACCAGGAAGCTCGAAAGCAAATGCAAGAAAAGAAACAAGAGCTTGAAAAGAAAGCTCAGGAAATAAGAAAAGAGGTTCGCGATCAGGTTAAAGAATATCGTCCTGAACCAAAAGATAATGCAGTTCCAGGAGGGGAAAATCCAGTACAAAAAGTAATTCTTCCTTAGTGAATTAAAAAACCGTCTGTTCATGCAGGCGGTTTTTTGTTAGAATTTATTTATGAAAGTCATCTCGTGGAATGTAAATGGTATTCGCGCCGTTCATAAAAAGGGTTTGTTCTTGCCGTTCATAAAAGAACATCAGCCAGATATTTTATGTCTACAAGAAACAAAAGCTTTTGATCATCAAAGCGAAATTGATTTGCCTGAATATCAAGAATATTGGAATTCGGCTGAGCGAAAAGGGTATAGTGGTGTGGCGATTTTTTGCAAAGAAAAACCTTTAGCAGTTTTTAAAAACTTACCAGAAAAGATTGCTAAAAAATATGATATTGAAGATGATGGTTATGGTAATCCCAATGAAGAGGGTCGGGTGTTAGCACTAGAATTTAAAAAGTTTTTTGTGGTTTCGGTTTATACTCCAAATTCCAAAGACGATTTATCAAGAATTCCATTAAGGCAGAAAAAATGGGACCCGGCATTTTTGGAATACATGAGAGAGTTGGAAAAAACCAAGCCCATTATTTTTTGTGGTGATTTAAATGTAGCGCACACAGAAAACGATTTGGCCAAGCCCAAGGAAAATATGAAAAATAAAGGCTTTACCCACGAAGAAAGACAAGGAGTTGATAATATTATTGAAGCAGGATTTGTGGATTCATTCAGATTATTTACCCAAGGCAATGGGCATTATACCTGGTGGAGTCACTTTGCTAATGCGCGTGCTCGGAATGTTGGTTGGCGTATTGATTATATTTTTACTTCTAAGAAATTAGCCAAAAAAATTACCAAAGCCTATATTCTACCAGAGGTAATGGGGTCTGACCATTGCCCAGTAGGAATAGAGGTTATCATATAAAATTTTAAATTTAAAAATTATGAATATTTTATTTAAATTATTAAATATCTTTTTAGTGGTACTGGGTATTGTTTTTCTTGTCTTAATTTTGGCTGGATTATATGTTTGGCTAGCAGACCCTTTTCATATATTTTCCTTAGGAGTTTCGCCAACCTCTTTAATGAATACCGTAACTGGAAGGAGTAAAGTAAAAATTGATAATATTGATAAAAACCCTTTGCTAACAGAAGATCAGGAGGCTCAACTGGAAAGCTTAGGGGTAGACCCGGCAAAATTGCCTTCAAAAATCACGCCAGCGATGCAATCTTGTTTTGTCGAAAAACTAGGACAAGAAAGGGCTAGTCAAATTGTTAGTGGTAGCGCGCCAACGCCAGCAGACTTTTTGAAAGCACAATCTTGTTTTTCAGCAAAATAGTTATTTGCCAAGATGCATAGGGTTGCGGGATTGAAATCTCTTGACGGAGTTTTTAAATTTGTTAGGATGAAATTAATATGAAAAAAGTAGCTGTCAATTTAATTTGTTCTGCCTTGCGACAAATCCTCTGGACACGGTCCCAGCTATTTTTATTAAGTTAAATATTTTTCAAGATAACGATAAAAATCTGCTGGGCCCAAAGGGGCTCTTTTTGTTTGGTAATAGTTTTTTGCAAATCAGGGTGGTTTGCAAAAGTCCTGTTACACAACGGGATTGATGGTTCTTTCACAATCTTAAGAAAAGGATTCTGCTATGTCTGAGCATGCTATTGTGCAGGTTTACACACTTTTGGGTAACATTAATAGTCAGTTGACTATTAATGTCTTGGGGTCGATGGGTTTGCCAACTTGTCTTTCTATTTTTACTTCTGAGAAGGCGATAAAAAATCATTTTGAAGAAAATCCGACAAAACATTCTTCAGTTTTGGTTCTTTGCGATGTCTCTTTTGGAGTAAGGCGTTTTCGTTCAATACAACAAGGTACAAGAAGTGCTTCTCGTTTGCCC
>CAYYYT010000039.1:0-1520 GCA_964476105.1 uncultured Candidatus Saccharibacteria bacterium
TATTCGTATTTCTCCTATTTTTAAACGCACGCCAGAAAATGAGGCAATTTTTAAGGAATTATATTTTCGCCAGGCGCCACTACATTATCATCCAGAATCAAGTTGGAAACTTTACATAAAGCCCGATGAAGAAACCTTGTTACAACAGATGCGTAAATCAACGCGTTATTTGATTAAAAATGCATTGAAGAACACGGATTTAGAAGTTATTAAAAGTACTAATGTGGCTGATATGAAAATCTTTTACGATATTCATACGCCGGTGGCGCGTCAGCAAAAATTTACACCGTTTTCCGTTAATTACTTAAGTAAAGAATTTTTAGCTTTTTTGCCCGATAACGCCATTTCACTTTTTTTTATAAAATATAAGGGAAAATATATCGCTGGAGCTTTTGAAATTTTTTGGTCGGGAATTGGTTTTTATCACCACGCAGCATTATTGCCCGAATATCATAAATTGCCAGCATCTTATTTGTTGCAATGGGAAGCGATTGTGGAAGCTAAAAAACGAGGCTCTGAAATTTACGATTTTTGGGGATATGCCGACCCAGTCAAAGATCCCAATCATCCGTATGCCGGTCCGACGCTCTTTAAAATGGGCTTTGGAGGCTATGTGGATAAATATGTCAAAACGCAGGACTTTGTCATCTCGCCAAAATACTGGATTAATTATATAATAGAAGTATCACGAAAAATAAAACGAGGTCTCTAATGGCAAACTATAAACACACCATAGTAAAACCAAAAACTCGTCGCTTGCGCCAAAAGAAAAGTTTTTTTGCATTGCCGGTTTTTTGGATTGCGTTATTGGTGGTGTTGTTGTTTGCTGGAACTACCTATTTTTTCTTTTTCTATCAAAAGTTTCAGGTTCAGCAAGTTGAAATTGCTGGCAATCAGAAAATTCAAACTCAGGACATTAATCAGGTTATTTGGGATAGTTTAAATCAAAAATTCTTTACAGCTAGTCTTATTAGCTTTTCTTCGAAAAATATTTTTCTCATTGATCAGGATAGTATCATTGCTTTGTTGCTCCGTAAATTTCCTGGCATTGATCAAATTTTTGTGCAGAAAAAAATGCCAAGCGGATTGTCGTTCGTTATTAAAGAGCGTCAGCCAGTAGCGGTTTTCTGTGATAACGAAAATCCAGAACATTGTTTTTCATTGGATGAAAAGGGAATTGTTTTTGAAATTCTGCAAAATCCTACCAACGGTATGGTTATTGTTCGCAATAAAAATGTCTATGATGTCAGTCTAGGTAAAGCCGTGGTAGATAAAGAGGTAGTTGATAAAATCGTAAAAATAGAGCGTAATCTGCAAGATAATTTTAATATAAAAATCACCGAAGCGATTGTTGCTGATCCATTGGTTATTATTTCGCCGGAGGGTTGGAAGATGTATTTTAGCATGAAAGAAGATATCGATCTTCAAATTTCCAAAATGAACGCACTCTTAAAAAATGAAATTCCCACTGAGGAACGCGCCAAATTGCAATACATTTATTTACAGTATAAAGACCGAGC
>CAYYYT010000039.1:1620-5607 GCA_964476105.1 uncultured Candidatus Saccharibacteria bacterium
ATTGAGTGATTAAGGGGCTGAGTGGCTTAGTAATCAAAAACCGCCTGCCGGCGGTTTTTTTATTTTCTGCCTTCGAAAGCTTTTTCTAAAGTTTCTTCATCGGCATATTCTAGTTCGCTACCAATGGGCAGGCTGGTGGTTAAATTTATTAAAATTAATAAAAAAGCCACACACTGCAAGCAGTGTGTGGTCTCGTTAATTCTTTATTTGGAGGTCTTAATTGGCCTGAATGATCTTGGCAACAATCTCTGCCACAGAGATTGCGGGCTGTTCCTGCAAGATTTTTTCTAGTGTAGCTAGGAATCCTGCTCGAAGCCTCATGTGGCTATAGGCCACTTCATTGGCCGACTTAACTATGTCTCTGGGCCAATTTTTTTGATCCTTATAGTGCTCCATGTCGTGTATGGTGTGTAGCATCACTCTTTCTGCGAGGGTTATGTGGGACCACAGTTTCCACACCTTCGGGAAGTCTTCTGGTGAGCAATCAGTGCTCGTTATCCACCACGAACCTTTAAGGGTTTTGGTGGAGTACTTGGCTTCCCAAGTGGCCATTTGCCCATGACATACCTCTATTCTACCCTCAAGAATCCATTCTTGATTGTCAACATTCAAGATTTTCAGGCCAGTAATACTGACCTCAACTTCCGATTCATCTTCCTTTGTTTCGCCGCCTTCCGGATCGTAGACCGTGAGTTGCGTCTTCCTGTCTGCCAGAAAGACGTTATTTCGCGAAAACAAATCCATCATCACAAAAGTGAGTTCTGCCAACGACGGACCGTAGCTAATTTCTTGAGCCATTTTAGCTCTCCTAACAAAGAACTGTGGCTAGATTGGTGAAGCCACGTTGCACCGTTCATCCTATGGGATGCACCTACCCGTACAGATGGGAATTATATTAATCATTATTTTAGTATAATTTTATATATTTGTCAAGTGACAAGGCATTTCTATTTTCTGCCTTCGAAGGCTTGCTCTAGTGTTTCTTCGTCGGCGTATTCTAGTTCACTGCCAATGGGCAAACCGGTGGCTAGGTGAGTAATTTTTCCGGTAAAATTTGGTAATTCTTTGAGTGCACGCTTTACTAAAACTGATGTTGCTCGTCCTTCTGGTGTTAAGTTAATAGCAATAATAATTTCAGTGATATTGCTTTGATGAACGCGTTTTTTAAGTTGTTCTAACCGAAGATGCGCGCCATCGGGCCTACGAGCAGTAATGGTTCCTCCTAAAATAAAATACAGTCCCTGATATTTTCCCGTCGATTCAATAGAAATTAAATCACTTTCTTTTTCTACAACACAAAGTAAAGTTTGATTTCTCGTAGGATTGGCGCAAATCTGACAGGTTGGAGTTTCGCCCTCAAATGGATTAAAACAACGCTGACAAATTTTAACCGCATTTTTTAAAGATTCAAGTGCCACAATGAGTTCATCAATTTTTTCTTTGGGCTGGCCAATCAGATAAAAAACAAAACGGCGTGCGGTTCTTGGCCCGATAGTGGGGAACTTGCTAAAAAGGTCAGTGAGTTTTTTTATGGAGGACATGCAATAATGCTTGGTGGATTGAAAAATTAATCTGGAGAAATGTCAGAAACATAATCGCCCTGTTCTAAGTTTCTGAAACTGACGCGTTGGTCATCAAAGTAAAGTTTCACGGTGCCGGTTGGACCGTTTCGGTGTTTAGCTACAATAATTTCGGCGATATTTTTTTCTAGTGAATTTTCGTTGTATTTATCTTCTCGGTAGATAAACATTACAATGTCGGCATCCTGTTCAATAGCTCCAGAATCTCGTAAGTCAGACAAAATTGGCCGATGCGGTGTTCGTTGTTCAACAGATCGGGAAAGCTGAGACAAAACAATAATTGGCACGTTTAATTCTTTAGCCAGCATTTTAAGGGCGCGCGAATTTTCTGAAACCTGCTGAATAGGCGAGGCGTATTTATTGCTGTGATCCATTAACTGTAAATAGTCGATAACAATCAATCCTAGGCCCTTATCTTGTTGCAAGCGACGCGCCATTGCCCTAATTTGCAAAATATTGACCGTGCCAACATCGTTAATGTAGAGTGGTGCTTCTGATAAACTGCTGATACCAATTTGTAGTCGTGAAAAATCATTGTCGCCTGGACCGTCTTGTAATTTTCCGGTACGCAAACGCCAAGAATCAATATTGGAATGACTGGCCAAAAGTCGTTCAACTAATTGGTCTTTTGACATTTCCAAGCTAAAAACTCCTACGGGGAGGTTTTCATAAACAGCAACATGCTTGGCAATATCCATAGCAAAAGTTGATTTTCCCATAGAAGGTCGCGCCGCTAAAATAATCAAGTCAGAGCGTTGCAGGCCCGAAAGCATATTATCAAGCTGTTTAAATCCGGTTGGAATACCTCGGTATTGGCCGGTGTGTTTGGATAATTGGTCTAATCTTTCAAAGGTATCGTGCAGTAAATCGCGAATAGCCACAAACGATTGGGTGAGTGATCGCTGTCCGATAGCAAAAATAGATTTTTCAGCCTTATCAAGTAAATCATCAACTTCTTGGGTTTCATCAAAAGCATTGAGCCCAATTTCTTGAGAAGCAGAAATGAGTTCTCGCAAAATCTTTTTTTCGCGGACAATTTTAGCGTAGTTGGTAACGTGAGTGGCCGTTGGCACAATGTTGATTAGGGTAGTCAAATAGGTTGATCCGCCAATTTTTTCTAATTTTTGTTTTTCGCGTAGTTTGGTAGAAATAGAAATAATATCCATTGGTTCAGACTTTTCAAAAAGCTCCAACATCGTTTGATAAATTTCTTTATGAGATTCTTTGTAAAAATCTTCAGCGCCAACAAAATCTACCACCTTAATCATAGCGTTTTTATCAAGCATTAAACAGCCCAAAAGACTTTGTTCGGCTTCTATATTTTGTGGCGGTTTTTTGTTTGGCAGTTCGCTTTTCATAAAAAGATATTATATTTTTTTAACCATTACACCGTCTTTGGTGTCATCAACGGTGAAACCATATTTTTCAATTTCTCCACGAATTTCATCGGCTTTTTCCCAATTTTTATTTTTGCGATACTCTTCGCGAGTTTTGAGTAACTTTTTTACTTCATCGGGAAGGTTTGATTTTTTTACCTTCTTAAAATCAATCACGCCAAAAACCTTATTGATAGTTTCAAAAAAGGCGTAGATGTCCTGACCATCTTTTTTAGAAATGGCGCCGGTGTGCAAGAGAATATTTGTTTCTTTGATAAATTCAAAAATAACGGCGAAAGCCTTAGGTGTATTAAAATCATCAGCCAATTCCTGCCAGAACAATTCTTTCATTTTTTTAATCGTTTCTGATTGGCTTTTAATCTTTGTTTTACTTTTTGCTTTTATTTGTTTAATTTTTCGCAAAAATTCCTCAATTTTTTCCAGACTAGCGCGTACTTCAATCATAGCGCTCTCGGAATAATCCATAGGGGAGTGCCATAAATTTTTCGCTACCCAAAAACGTACTTCCTCAGGCGTGTATCGCTTTAAAAAGGTATGAATTGTCGTAGTGTTGCCAAGGCTTTTAGACATTTTTTGTCCGCCCATGGTCAAAAATCCCGTGTGCATCCAATATTGAGCAAGGGGACTTTTTCCCGAAACTGATTCCATTTGAGTAATTTCAGCTTCATGGTGTGGGAACATTAAATCCTGTCCTCCGCCATGAATATCGTATTGTGCGCCAAAGAATTTTTCGGTAATAGCAGTATCTTCAATATGCCAACCTGGGCGACCTTCGCCAAAAGGGCTTGGCCACTTTGGTTCCCAATCATCTTGGCTTTCAGCTAATTTCCATAAACAAAAGTCACCGCGGTTTTTCTTGCTGTTAGAGTGGTCAATTCTGGAAATTCCATCTTCGGCTTGCAGGCTAGTTCGGCCAGTCATTTTTCCATAATTTTTAACTTTAGCAATATCAAACTATATACCATCAGCTCATGTGTCGGCGTAACCTCTTTTTAGTAAACGATTTACCT
>CAYYYT010000040.1:0-5607 GCA_964476105.1 uncultured Candidatus Saccharibacteria bacterium
AATTAGCCTCTATACCACTTGCACAAAAAATAATTGGGATATTTGATAGAGATGAAATTGAATATAAAGAAAAAATTGGTGATTTTAAAAAGATTGGATCCAATGTGTATGCTTTTTGTATTCCAGTTCCCACTGGTAGAGAAGCGTATCAAAATATTTCAATAGAATATTATTATTCAGACGAGGAAATTCAAAAAGAGTATGATGGTAAGAGAATTTTTTTCACTAACGAAGTAGAGAGGATAACTTCAATGACGGATAAATCCAAAAAAACCATTAAGACCTGTAGTCCGAAATTCGATGAAGAATTAATGAAGAAAATTTACGATGATGATATATCTGAGATTCCTAACGCTCATTCTAAATCTGTTTTTGCCGATCTTGTTAAAAATAGTGAGGAATTTGCGGGCGAATTCAGTTTTGATAATTTTAAATTAATATTTAATAAGATAAGCGAGATTATAAATCTTAATTAATTAAATTTATATTGCAGTTATGAGTAAAGATATCATTGTTTCGAAAACGGATTATTTGATTTGGCGGGAGTGCCATAAGAATGCTTGGTATAAAATCCATCGGCCAGATGTTTATTTTAATGCAGAATTAAGCGATTTTGAAAAGCAAATTATTGAAACGGGAAACGAAGTGGAATTAGTGGCACGCCAATTATTTGCTGGACAA
The DNA here is from genome assembly GCA_964476105.1 of uncultured Candidatus Saccharibacteria bacterium. Lineage (GTDB taxonomy): Bacteria > Patescibacteriota > Minisyncoccia > Minisyncoccales > Staskawiczbacteraceae > VGLO01. The sequence goes on from CAYYYT010000040.1 coordinate 682, forward strand.
GAAAGTGTTTTGGTGGAAGGTCGCGGGAAAGAAGCTGAAGAAAAAACTCAAGAATTATTACAAAAGAAAACGCCGGTTATTTTTCAGCCGGTATTTTCGCACGGAAATTTTTTGGCGGCGATGGATGTACTCAAACTTCGCGATGATGGAACTTATGATATTTACGAAATAAAATCTACCAGTGAAATTGATAAAAAAACGCATTATCACGATGTGGCGTTTCAGGTAAATTTGCTAGAACAATACGGTTTAAAAGTAAGTGGCGCCTTTTTAATTCATTTAAATTCAGAATATATTAGAAAGGGTGATTTAGATATTTTTAAACTTTTTGTTACGGAAGATGTGATAGAAAAAGTGCGAGAAATGCAACAAGAAGTGGGTCAAGAAATGCAAATGGCACTGAAATATATTTTGCAGGAAGACGAACCTTTGGGTTATTGTGATTGTGTGTATAAGGGGCGCTCAAACCACTGCACTACTTTTGAATACTCTAATGCAAAAGTGCCAGCCTATGGAGTGCATGATATTACTAGAATTGGGCTTTCAAAAAGTAAGTTACAAAATATGGTGGATGTGGGCATTTTTGAACTATCTGATGTGCCAGAAGATATTTTTGATACGCTGACGCCGGCGCAACAAAACCAAATAGAAACGCATTTAACCGGCCGAAGAATTTTAGATTCTTTGAGTATTAAAAAAGAATTAAACAGTTTAGTGTTTCCACTGTATTTTTTGGATTATGAAACTTTCCCATCGGCATTGCCACGCTTTGATGGATTTTCGCCCTACCAGCAAATTCCGTTCCAGTATTCTTTGTATGTTTTAGAATCGCCAGAAACTCCAGCAGATAAAATGACACATTATGAATTTTTGTTTGATGGCGCAACTGATCCGAGTTTGGCATTTTTAAAATCATTACAAGAAAATATTGGAGAGAAGGGAAGTGTGATTGTCTGGAATAAAGGGTTTGAATGTAAAATTAATAATGAATTGGCCGAGCGTCAGCCAGATTTTAAACCATTTGTTGAAGCGGTGAATGCACGCGTATATGATTTAATGGAAATATTTTCTAAACAGTATTTTGTTGATAAAAATTTTAAGGGTCGCGTTTCCATTAAAAATGTGTTGCCAGTTTTAGTACCAGATTTATCGTATAAATCATTAGATATAAAAGAAGGGGGAACGGCCAGTCAAAAGTGGAATGAGATGACCGCGGGGAAATTATCAGAAAAAGAAAAGGAGAAAATTAAACAGGATTTAAAAATTTATTGCGGTCTGGATACCTATGCCATGTATGCTATCTGGAAAGTTTTGCATGAGTTATAATAAAAATAATCTATGATGCTGGAAAAAATAAAGACAAAAATGCGTGGGTATGAAATTTTAATTATGCCATTGGTTTTGGTGGTGGGTTTTGGTATTGATTATTTAACCTTTGCCAACATTCAAATTGATACCACGCTAGCCATATTATTTTTGTATTGGGTTTTAACGGGCGTCAGTTTATTTTTTATGTACGCCTATGATGCTGGCAGAATTTCTACCTCCTATGGTTTAAAAACCCTGCGAAAATTACTGCCAATCTTTGTGCAATTTGCTTTTGGGTCTTTGCTGGGATCTTCGCTTATTTTTTATTGGTTTTTTGGAGCCTTTGCAGTAAGTTGGCCACTGTTGCTTCTGATTATTTTCTTGATGATTTTTAATGAGAAGTTTCGCGAAGCCTTGCAAAAACCTGCGGTGCAAATGAGTGTCTATTTTTTCTGCACCATTTCGCTTTTTTCTTTGGCGTTGCCATTTTGGTTAGTTTCTTTGGAAATGATTTTGTTTGTCTATGCCAGCGTCGGAAGTTTTCTGGTATTTGTTTTGTTGGTTAGTTTGCTATCAAAGTTTTTTGTTTGGCAAAACGAATATCGCAACAAAATCTTATTTTCTTTTTTCTTGATTATGGTAGTGATGAATGCTTTTTATTTTGGAAACATTATTCCGCCAATTCCGTTGGCGCTTCGCGAAGTAGGAATATATAGAAATTTGGAAGTTAAAAATGGAAGATACATTATGCAGAAAGAGTCGTCCCTTGCGTGGCGTGATATGTTGTTTGGGCAAAAAATTACAACTCATTTTGGAGAGAAAATCTATGCCTATTCAGCTATTTTTGCACCAGTTAATTTAAAAACAACTATTGTGCATGATTGGCAATTTTATGACGAGTCAAGAAAGCAATGGGTGAGTCGCGCGAGTTTAGTATTTGATATTGCGGGTGGTCGCCAAGAAGGATATAAAGGATATTCTTGGATGAGTAGTTTAGAAAAGGGAAATTGGAGAATTTATGTAAAAAATTTACGAGGACAGGTATTAGGAGTGACGAGATTCTCGGTTGATTATCAAGATAGGATTGAGGATTTTCAAACATTAATCAAATAGAATAGAATGGCGCGCCAACGATTTGCGCGCCATTTTTTGTTAGTTGCATTTTTATGTTAAAAAAGGCAAAATTAGCTAATTAATATCCAAATTTATGGCTCAAGATAAATACACGGCGCTTTGGGTTTCACATTCTTCACTTAATGATTTTATTAAATGTCCGCGTTCTTATTATTTAAAAAGCATCTACCGCAATGAGCGTGGCAGGAAAATTAATGTGGTCAGTCCGGCGCTTTCTTTGGGAAGTGCGGTGCATGAAACCCTAGAAGGATTGCTCAACTACAAAGCCGAAGAGCGGGGGAAGCAACCATTGCTTGAGCAATTTGAGGAAAACTGGAAAAAGTATTCAGGTAAAAATGGCGGGTTTAAAAGTGAAGCCGAAGAAGCAGAAAATAAGGCGCGTGGACGAGCGATGATTGAGCGTGTAGCAAAAAATATGGGTCCACTTTTAGAAAAAGCAGTGAAATTGCCAGAACATCAAAATAATATGCCACCGAATTTTTTTCTTTCTGATGAAGAAAATATTATTTTAAATGGCAAGATTGATTGGCTTCAGTATGTGCCAGCTGATGATTCGGTGCGCGTAATTGATTTTAAAACGGGGAAAAATGATGAAGATAAAGATTCATTGCAACTTCCTATTTATGTTTTGTTATTAGCGCACGAACAAAAAAGAAAAGTGTCGGGAGTGTATTATTGGTATATTGAGCGCGCTGATGAACCGGTAGCAATGCCAATGCCAAATACCGAAAGCGCGAAAGAAAAAATTATTACCATTGCCAAGAAAATAAAAGCGGCTAAAGCAATAGGTGAAAGTGCTTTTGTTTGTCCAAGAAAGGGAATGAAATGTTTTGCCTGTGGGCCATTTGAGAAGATTTTAAAAGGCGAAGCAGAATTAGTAAAAGTAGACGAATCAAGAAAAACAGAAATGTATTTAGTATAAAAACGAGAAAATAGAATTTAGAAAGTAGAAAATAGAATGTGAGTCGCGTGCGTTTCGTATTCTATTTTCTATTTTCTAGATTCTAACATTGTCACCATGACACAAGAAGAAGCGCTAAAAATTTTAAAAATGGGCTACAATGTTTTTTTAACAGGTGAGCCTGGAGCAGGAAAAACTCATACCGTAAATGCGTATGTGCAGTATTTGCGTGTTCATGGAATTGAGCCGGCCATTACTGCTTCAACCGGAATTGCGGCAACACATATTGGTGGTATGACCATTCATTCTTGGGCTGGTATTGGAATTAAAGACTCGCTCAATGACCGCGAAATAAAAAAGATTGCCAGCACCACCTATATTGCCAAGCGTATGAAGCGCACAAAAGTGTTAATTATCGATGAGGTTTCTATGCTTTCGGGTGGTACGCTGGCGCTCGTTGATAGAGTTTGTAGAGCTGTTTTAGAAAACAATGCTCCCTTTGGTGGAATGCAGGTTATTATGGTGGGAGATTTTTTTCAGTTACCACCGATTATTAAAAATGCTTCAAAAAAAGAAGATACACAAATCTCTTTCATGCAAGAACCTGAGGCGCGTTTTGCTTATGAAGCTTTAGCTTGGAAACAAGCCAATTTAGTAACCTGTTATTTGACCGAACAACATAGACAAGATGATCAAGAATTTTTAGCGGTGCTTTCCGCGATTCGTCGTAATACTTTTTCTGGAGTGCACCGTGATAAAATTGCAATGCGAAAAATTGATTATGAAGCCGCACCAGCTCATGCTCCGAAATTATTTTCTTACAATTTAGATGTTGATAGAGTAAATCGAGAAATTTTAGAAAAAATTCCAGAGCCAGAAAATAACTACACCATGTCTTCTGAAGGCCCAGAACCTTTGGTGCTTGCGTTAAAACGCGGTTGTTTATCACCAGAATCTTTAAGCTTAAAAATTGGCGCGTCGGTTATGTTTACCAAAAATAATCCTAAGGAAGGATTTGTGAATGGCACACTGGGAATTGTAGAATCTTTTGACAAACATACGCGTGAGCCAATAGTAAAAACTCGCGATGGGAGAACCCTGAAAGTAGAAGCAATGGATTGGGTAATTGAAGAAGATGGTAAGCCTCGTGCGAAAGTGTCGCAGTTGCCATTGAGGTTAGCTTGGGCAATCACGGTGCATAAAAGTCAGGGGATGAGCTTAGATGAAGCGGTGATGGATTTGGGTGGTGTTTTTGAATATGGGCAAGGATATGTGGCGCTTTCTCGGGTGAGAAATTTAAAGGGTTTGTATTTACTAGATGCTCATGAACATGCATTTAAAGTGGATCCAGAAATTGTAAAAAAAGATTTAGAATTTCAAAAAGATTCAGAAAAAATTTCAGCAGAGCTAGCTGGTATGACGCCTGATTTTGTTACTGAAAAAATAAAACAATGCATTGTGAGATTTGATGGGAGAAGTAAATTGGTTTCTGGTAGTATTGATTTTTCAAAACCTATAAAACTTTCTTTGGAAAAAATGAAAAAGGTTTCTGAAAAAACCTACGCGCCGTGGAATAAAGAGCA
>CAYYYT010000041.1:0-5590 GCA_964476105.1 uncultured Candidatus Saccharibacteria bacterium
TTGCCTATAACCCATCGTGGCAACATCATATTTGGGATCAAATAAGCAACTACCATTTGATTTTCCATCACAACCTTCTGGGTATGATTTTCCAAAATAATCTTTTGATCCAATCAATGATAATATTTCTCCAGTTTTAGGATCAATAACTACCATGGCGGTATTATTAGCATCAAATTGAGTATTATTTTTATCCGCCTCTTTTACTACTTCTTCGGCATAGTTTTGCAAATCCCAATCAAGTGATGTGTAAACTTTTAAACCTTTTTCTTTTAGAAAGTCTTCTCCATATTTATCTTCTAGATATTGTTTAACATACATAACAAAGTGAGGAGCTTTTATTGAAGCGCCATTATCTGAAAAAGTGATTACTTCTTTTTTAGCTTCCTCTAGTTCTTTGTCGGTGATATATCCCAATTGTTGCATACGAGACAAAATATAGTCTTTTCTTTGAAGAAGAAGATTCTTATGTGATCCATAAGGAGAATAATAGCTAGGTGCTGGAATAAGGGCTGTTAATGTAGCCGCTTGAGCAATGCTTAAATCAGAAGCTGATTTATTAAAATAATTTTGAGCAGCAGCTTCAATACCATAAGTATTACTACCAAAAGGAATTTTGTTTAAATACCAATCAAAAATCTGGTCTTTTGAATATTTTTTTTCAAGTTCAATACTTAAAACAATTTCCCGAACTTTTCTAGCAATCGTTTGTTGTGGGCTTAGGTAAACTGATTTTACCAGTTGTTGAGTAATAGTTGAGGCTCCGTGCCCCACTGGTTGCAGTTTAAGTCCAACTAAAAGCGAACGAGCAATTGATTCAAAATCGATACCGCTATGTTGATAGAATCTTGAATCTTCAGATGCTAAAACAGCATGTTTTACATTATCTGATATTTTATCAAAAGGAACGATTTCTCGCTTCTCTTCTCCGTAAATATCATACAAAAGAACTTTGCCGGTACGATCGTAAATTTTAGTTGATTGAATAAAAGGTGTTTGGGTAAAAGCTTCAGGTCTTGGTAAATTATAGGTGTAGTAAAAAAATAAACCCAAAATAAAAAGACAGAAGATTAAAAACAAAAAAGCCAGATATTTTCCGACTAAAAAGATGGTTTTTCTCCGGTTTTTTATCGTAGTAAATATATTTTTCATAATACTTATTATACCAACTTTTTAAAAAAAATCAATCTAAAAGCCCTGGTTTTTCAGGGCTTTTAGATTGATTGTATTATTCAGCTTCTTCGTCTAGAGAATCATCATCATCTTCATCGTCACCATTAACACCTTCTTCATCATCAAAACCTTCTTCATCTTTTTCTTCTTCGTCATCATCGCCAAAATCATCATCAAAATCATCAGATCCATGAATAGTATTTTGTAAGTCTAAAAGTTCCTCGTCCATTATTTTAAAACTTATGTATTACAGTAAATTCAATCAAAATTGATGGATTTACTAGAATGCATAAGCATTATTTAATAAATACTTTTACTATTGTATTTTTTTATAAAATATTGTCAAGCCTTCTTCTTCCACAGTGGCAATTACAGAGAAAATCCCTTAAGTAATGCACAGAGCGCTACTCCTAAAGCATCGGAGGCATCATCTTTTTTTCGATGTTTTTTCTTGTCATCAAATCCATCAAGATCTAAAAGTTTTTTTGTCATCTCTTGCACCTGTTTTTTTTCAGCTCGCCCATATCCTACAACAGTCATTTTTACTTGTAGGGGAGTGAATTCAAAAATGGGTATGCGATGTTGCTCGGCAGCTAATAAAATTACTCCGCGCGCTTGGCTTACGGGCATGGCTGTTTTTAAATTTTTAAAGAAAAAAAGACTTTCAACGGAAATGGCATCGGGCTTATATTTTTCTATAAGGTCCATGACGCCATCGTAAACCATTTTTAGTCGTTCAGAAGAGGTGTTGAATTGAGTAGTAGTGATACAACCAAAATCAATAACGCGAGGCTTTTCGTGAATGTTTTGCTTTAAATGACTCGGAGTGTTAGTGCTAATAACTCCATAACCAACAATCGCCGTTCCAGGATCTATTCCTAGAATAATCATGATTTTAAGTTTGAGTAAATATTTTGTATGGCGTCGTTTTCATCAAGCGCCTCAAATAATTTTTGAGCCTTTTCTTTTTCTTTTTCGTCAATTACCACTTCTTCTTTCGCGATAAAATCCAAAGAGGTATTTTCAATTTTTATCCCTTTTTCTTCAAGAGATTTTTTTACAGTTTCTAAATCTTCGGGTTTTGTTTGTACTTCCCAGGCTTCGGGTTTTTGCTTAACATCTTCGGCTCCAGAATCAATAACTAAAAGTTCTAATTCTTCAGGAGATTTTCCTTCTGGGTGAATAATGATGACTCCCTTTTTTTCAAACATCCAACGTACCGCTCCTTCGCCAGCTAATTTTCCACCGTGTTGCGTAAGAATGCCTTTAATTTCTCCCAAAGTTCTATTTTTATTATCGGTAATACCATCAATAATTAAGGTGATGCCTCCGGGTCCAAAACCTTCAAAAGAAACTTCTTCTAAAATTTCTCCCACTAATTCTCCAGTACCTTTTTTGATGGCGCGCTCAATATTTTCTTTGGGCATATTAAAACTTTTTGCCCTTTCAATAAGAGACTTTAATTGGGGATTAACCAAGGTGTCTGGTCCTTTTTCTTTTACGGCAATGGTAATGACGCGTGCTAGTTTTGAAAAGATTTTACCACGCTTAGCGTCATTAGCGTTTTTGGTGGCTGCAACTGTTTTAAAATGGGAATGACCGCTCATGTTTTTTAGATAATTTAATTTTTAATACTATAACCACAATGCCTGAAATGAGAGCTATACCTAGGGCTATAAAAAATAAAACCCATGGGTTGTTTCCAGGTTGATGGGTAGGAATTTCTTGGCTAGATTCTAAAGAATCAACCAAAGAGGCTACGGCTCTATTTGTATCAGGTTTGACACTTTTTGGCAATGCTTGATTAATGACTGGTGATTTGGTGGTAGGGTTTTGACTTACCCAAATCCATTGATTATTAACTTTTTTATACAAAAATCCAACTTTGGCTTTTTCGTAAGAAACTGTGTCTTGAGTGACACCGTCGGGAGAAATAAGGTTAATGCTGTCGCCTTCATTATTTAAAGTGATATGGGTTAAAGATCTTTTTAAAATGGCGTCACCTTGAGAATTAAAAGAGGTGTTATCAAGCGCGTAGGTGGTCTTTCCTCCTTGAACATCTTCTAATTTCCAGCCAGAAAGATTTGCTGGAGAATTATGTATATTATGAAGGGCAATAAATTCATTATCACTATCAGAGCCCGTAGGCGCTGGCATTAATTCGGTAATACTAACAAGACGAGAATAATCTTTGGTTGTTTTTAAATTTTCTGGTTTTATAATGATTGGTGAATTTTGTGCTGTTACAGAAGCCAACCCCTGATTTTTAATAGCTTCAAGTTTTTTTGGGCCAATGCCTTTTACTTTCAGCAAATCATCGAGAGATGAAAATGGTCTGGCATCAATAATTTTCTGAGCAGTACTATTGCCAATCCCCACCAAGGCTTCAAGTTCCACGAGAGAAGCGGTATTAAGATCTATGGTGTTGGAGGCAAAAATAAAAAAGGGAAGCGTTAAAAAAATAAAAAGTAAAACACTAACCTTCTTCATAAATAATTTTAAATCAAATTATTTTGTTTGGTATGTTTGATGCCTAAATGTTCGTAGGCTCGTTTTGAAGCCACCCGACCCTTAGGGGTTCTTTCAATAAAACCAGATTGCATTAAGTAGGGTTCGTAAATGTCTAAAATAGTATCTTCTTCTTCCATAGCAGCAGCAGCTAGTGCTTGTAGACCAACAGGTCCCCCATCAAATTTTTCAATAAGAGCTAAGAGAATTTTTTTATCGCCTGGTTCAAGACCCATGTGGTCAACTTCTAGTGATTCAAGTGCAATGGAGGCAACTTCGGCAGTGGCGATGCTAGCGGATTTAATTTGTGCAAAATCTCGAACTCGTTTTAAGAGCCGATTAGCCACTCGAGGAGTATATCGGGATCGTTTAGCAATAGTTTTTATTGCATCACTTTCAATAGTAATATTGAGAAGTTTAGCTGAGCGTTCAATGATTTTTTCAATATCTTCGTTTTGGTAAAAATTTAATTGAAAGGTTGCGCCAAATCGGTTTCTTAAGGGTGCTGATAGAAGTCCGGGTCGCGTCGTGGCGCCAATAATGGTAAAGCGTGGCAGTTTTAATTCCATGGTGCGCGCCATAGGTCCTTTACCTAAGATAAGATTTAATTTGTATTCTTCCATAGCAGGATAGAGGTATTCTTCAATACTTTTATGCATGCGGTGGATTTCGTCTATAAATAAAACATCACCTTCTTGAAGATTGGTTAAAATGGCTGCTAAATCCCCTGCTCGTTCAATGGCTGGGCCAGAAGTAATACGAATTTTTTTTCCCATTTGCAACGCTACTAATTGCGCGAGGGTTGTTTTGCCTAATCCAGAACTTCCATAGAGCAATAAATGATCAGGAGATTCGCCTCGCTTTTGTGCGGCGGCAATAATAATCTTAATATTTTCTTTAATTTTTTCCTGACCAACATAATCATCCCAATTTTTTGGTCTGAGGGCAGAATCTAGAATTTCTTCCCTTTCTTCTGAATTTTGGTCTAAAAGACTTGACATAGATTTATATATATGATATGATGGTCTTATTCTAAAAAACAGCTCTGGAGTTGGAGGTTTAATATGGGCTTACCTTAGTTAATGGATAATCTTGCTCCGGCTCGATTATTCCTCGGGTAAACCTTTACTGGTATCCCAGATACCATGCCACCTCCAACTCCAGAGCTGTTTTTGTTTTCTCTAAAATTGCTAATCTGCTTCAACAATTTTTTTAACTTCTTCCAGGGTTGTTTTTCCTAAGACAACTTCAATAAGTCCTGACTGATACATCGTAATCATTCCTTTTTTCATGAGCAATTCTTTGATAGAGGAGACAGCGGGATTGGTTAGGATAAATTTTTCCATTTCGGTATCCATGAGGAATATTTCAAAAATACCTTGTCTTCCTTTATATCCGGTAAAATTACAGGTAGCACATCCTTCTTTATTAATTCGTGGAATTTCTATTGAATCAAGATTTTCTGGTAAACCAATTTCTTTAGGAATTTTTTCTAAACCTTTTTTTATTTCTTCTAATTCTTGAGAAGTTGGTTTTTCAAGTTTACTGCATAGTTTGCAAACTTTTCTTACCAATCGCTCTCCAACAATCATATTAATGGCAGAGCTAATGGTTGAGGCACTTGCTCCTAAATTAACAAATCGAGGAATAGCGCCAGCCACATCGTTGGCGTGAATGGTTGAAAGTACTAAGTGTCCTGTTAAAGAAGCCTGCAAAGAAATTTTAGCGGTTTCGGAATCTCTAATTTCTCCCACTAAAATAACATCAGGATCTTGTCGAACAATAGATGAAAGTCCTTCTGAGAAAGTGTAACCTTTTTCTTGAGAAATTTGAGTTTGCTGAACTCCTTTTAAGTGATATTCAATAGGGTCTTCAATGGTAATGATTTTAATTTCTGGGTTATAAATTT
>CAYYYT010000042.1:0-5507 GCA_964476105.1 uncultured Candidatus Saccharibacteria bacterium
AAGTAGTATTTTTCAGGAAGTGGTTGGTCATGAGCGCGAAGTAGATGAACTGGAACGCATTTTAGCTAAACCAAGCTTGAGTAATGCTCTTATTGTGGGAGATGTTGGTATGGGAAGAAAAAGCATTGTTGAATCTTTGGCGCAGAGATGTTTTTTGGGAACCAATTTGCCAGAATTGAAAAATAAAAAAATTGTTCAGCTTGATATGGTGGCGCTTTTAACTCAAATTCAGGATACGGAGAAATTAGAAGCAACGTTAGATCAAATTCTCAAAGAAGTAGTTTCGGCTGGTAATATTATTTTGTTTATTGATAATTTGGATAGTTTTGTTTCTCAAAGCAATCAGAAATTAGGCTCAATAGATGTTACCAATATTGTGGGCAAGTATTTATCTTTGCCTGATTTTCAATTTATTGGAATTAGTTCATTTGATGGCTTGCATCAAAAATTAGAGCGCAATAGTGCCTTTTTAGATTATTTTAGTAAAGTAGAAGTCACCGAAACGACTGAAGCAGAAACCATGAGAATTCTGCAAAATTTAGCACTGGGTCTTGAGAAAAAATATGGCATTCTTATTTTGTATCCCGCAATCAGAGAAATTATTAATTTATCGGGACGCTATTTTGCTAATTTACCATTTCCTAAAAAAGCCATTGATGTTTTACAGGAAACCGCTTCGTATGTTCGTGGCAAGAAAGAAAAACAGATGTTGCCAAGTCATGTGGCTAAGGTGATTTCTGATAAAACCCAAATACCGGTAGGAAAAATGGATGTTAAAGAAAAATCTCTCTTGTTGAATTTGGAAAAACTTATTCACGAAAGAATTATTAATCAGGTGGAAGCAGTGAATGAAATTTCAGTGGCGATGCGACGCGCGCGTAGTGGCCTTGGTTCAAAGAAGCGTCCAATGGGAACCTTTTTGTTCTTGGGTCCTACGGGAGTGGGTAAAACAGAAACTGCCAAAGCCTTGGCGCAAATTTATTTTGGATCTGAAGATAGAATGATTCGTTTGGATATGTCAGAATTTCAACAAATTTCTGATATTCCAAGATTGTTGGGTGCCGTTAGTCCGGTAGAACAACAGGGACTTTTAACAACACCAGTCAGAGAAAATCCTTTTTCCTTAGTTTTGTTAGATGAAATCGAAAAGGCGCATCCTAATATTTTAAATTTATTCCTGCAAGTTTTTGATGAAGGAAATATAACTGACGGCCAGGGAAGGAAAATTAGTTTTACTAATACCATTATCATTTGTACTTCAAACGCCGGAGCGAATATGATTTTTGAAGCAGTAGAAGCTCAAAAGCCCCTAAAGAAAGATGAGGTGTTTAACTTTTTATTCCAAGAAAAGATATTTAGACCAGAATTGGTGAACCGTTTTGATGCAGCAGTTTTCTTCAGTCCATTAACCAAAGAAAATTTATTAGATATCGCAGAATTAATGTTGAAGGGATTGGTAAAAAATTTAGAAGAAAAAGAAATTCATTTTACGATTACTGCTGAGTTAAAAGAGGCGATTGTGCAGGCTTCGTATAAACCAGAATTTGGAGCGCGTGAAATGAGAAGAGTGATGCAAGATAAAATAGAAAATGTGATTGCACAAGCGCTTTTATCTGACACGATTGTTAAGGGAGATTCTATTGAAATAAATCCCGAAACTTTTTCTATTATTAAAAAATAAACAAAAAAGCCCTGCGCTTGGCGCAGGGCTTTTTTGTTATGCGACGAAAAACGATGAAAAGTGGGAAATGGTAGTTTTTGTATTTGGTAGATATTATTTTCATAAAACTGTGGATAAATAGCCATTTTCCCTAGGGAAAATGGCTATTTTAGACTATTGACCCAGTTTTTAATTTCGGTTATAAATAGACTATAGGTGGAAAAAAGTGGATAAATGTGGGAAAAGTAATTAAATCTGGGAATAAAGATATTATGTTAATTGGCCAATATCAACACACTATTGATAGTAAAAAACGATTGGCATTGCCAGTAAAATTCAGAGGTGAATTGGGAAGCAATGTGGTAATTACAAAAGGCGTTGAAAATTGTTTAGTAGTCTATACAGAAAAGGAATGGGAAGTGATGTCGCAGAAATTAGCTCATTTACCAATTTCTCAACAGGAAGCTAGATCATTTTCTCGTCACTTACTTGCGAGCGCTACGGAAGTTTCACTTGATAAATTAGGAAGAATTTTGATTCCAGATTATTTGAAGAATTATGCGACACTAGAAAAGAATGTAGTTATTTGTGGATTATCAAATCGATTAGAAATTTGGAACGAAGCAACATGGCAAGCATATAGTCAGAATGCCGAAAAAGGAGTTGAAGAAATTGTTTCAAAATTAGGACCATTAGGAATTTAAAAGATTTATGACAAAAATTACCCATACGCCAGTGTTGGTTTCTGAAATACTAACCTGTTTAGATATTAAACCTGACGAAAATATTATCGACGGAACGATTGGTGAAGCAGGGCATACGCTTGAAATGTTAAAAAAGAATGCACCGCTTGGAAAGGTATTAGGCATTGATGCAGACGCTGATCAAATTAAAAATAGTCGATTGCGTTTATCTGATTATCACGACCGATTGATTTTAGTAAATGATTCCTACGCTCACATTCAGGAAATTGTAGAAAGAAATCATTTTGCTCCAGTGCATGGCATATTAATTGATGTTGGATATTCTTCTTGGCAGATTGAGAATGGAAAGCGAGGTTTTTCTTTCAGTCGCAATGAGGTGCTTGATATGCGGTATGATCAAAAGGGAACATTAACAGCGCAAAACATTGTTAATGAATATCCTGAAGAGTCATTGCGAAAAATACTGGAAGAATATGGAGAAGAAATGTATGCTCGCCAGATTGCTAAAAAAATAGTTGAACGAAGAAAAGTAAAAATAATAAAAACAACAGGAGATTTATTAGAAGTTATTGAAAGTGCCATTCCTAAAAAATTTCAGCAAGGGAAAATTCATTATGCGACAAGAACCTTTCAAGCCATTCGTATTGCCGTAAATCAAGAATTAGAAAATATTACCCATTTTTTACCGCAAGCTTTATCCATTTTGGCACCAGGGGGAAGATTAGCGGTTATTTCATTTCACTCACTAGAAGATAGAATCGTTAAACATTTTTTTCAAGAACAAGCAAAAGCGAATACGGTAACTATTCTTACAAAAAAACCAATTACCGCTTCCTTGGAGGAGTTAGAAAAAAATCCAAGGTCACGGTCAGCAAAGCTGCGAGTTATTATTAAAAACTAACATACCATGAAATCTATAGCCATAAAACAAAATTCTTCTTATAATAAGGTATCGGCACTCAGTTTGCCAGGTATTAATTGGAAACTTTTTTATTTGGGAATGCTTTTGATGTTTTCCGTGGTATTGGTATTTTATGTTTTTTCGGTGAATGAGCTGACCAAGGGCGTGTATACTATCAAACAATACAATAAGGAAATTACCTCTTTGGTTAAAGAGAATAAAATTCTTGCTAATAATTTTTCTAACAATAACTTTTTAATTAAAACACAGGATCGCGCTGAGCAGTTAGCTTTTGAAAAAACAAAAGATATTAAATACGTGCAAATTTTAGAAACTTCCTTGGCCAAGCGATAATCAGATATATGGGTAATTGGAGATCACGGATTATTTTATTTTTATTTATGATGCTGGCGGCAACCATTGTTGGCCGCTTGTTTTATTTACAAGTTTTACAGGGGAAGTTTTATCAATCTCAGGCTTTGGGTCAACAGGCTGGTTTCAAGGAGGTTCAGGGAGATCGGGGAGAAGTCTTTTTAGAAAATAGCAAAGATTCGCGTGGCAAAGAAAGTTCTTTACAGGTTAACAGTTTAGCCATTAACGAAGATAAATGGACGATGTCAGCGGTGCCAAAATTAATTAAAGATAAAGATTACTTTGCCCAAACCATTGCCAAATATATGCATGATGACAAATCTGCTATTTTAGCAAAGTTGGAAAAATCAGATTCATATGTCATTTTAAAAAAAGATGTGGAGCTAGGAGATGTAACAATGCTCAAAGCCTTAAAATTAGAGGGGTTAAATTTTGAAAGTACTCCGGGCCGATATTATCCTCAGGAAACATTAGCGTCACAAGTGATTGGTTTTTTGGGTGGAGAGGGGGCAGGGCAGTACGGCATTGAAGGTTATTATGATGACCTGCTTCATGGTAAGAAGGGTATCTATGAAGAAAAAAGGGGTTTTAACGCAATTAATGCAGAAGATACCTCGGGGCTTAATGGCGCTAATGTATACTTAACCATAGATTATAATATCCAGTTTCAGGCTGAGTCTTTGTTGCGTCAGGCGCATAAAGATATTGATATTGCTTCAGGGCAAATTATTGTTATGAAGCCAGATAGTGGCCGTATTTTGGCGTTGGCAAATTATCCTGCTTTTGACCCTAATAATTACGCTAAAGAAACTCAGCTTGAAATTTTTCAGAACTCAGCCGTGCAAAAAATCTTTGAACCAGGATCGGTTTTTAAGCCTTTTATTATGGGTATGGCGCTCAATGAGGGCAAGGTTACTCCAGAAACTACCTATGTTGATACGGGGTCGTATAAAATTGGCAAAGATACACTATATAACTTCAGTCACGAAAAATATGGCAAGCGTGATATGTCGGGTATTTTAGAAAAATCTATTAATACGGGCATTGTGTTCGTTTCCAAAACATTTTCTCATGATGTTTTCTTAGATTACCTAGATAAGCTGGGCTTTAATGAAAAAACAGGGATTGATTTGCAGGGAGAAACCTATTCACGCAATGATATTTTAAAAAAGGGTTCTGATTTTGGTTTTGCTACCTCTGCGTTTGGACAGGGTATTGAAATGACGCCCATACAATTAATTTCAGCATTTAGTGTTTTTGCCAACGGAGGAAAAATGGTTAAACCTTATTTAGTTGATAAAATCGTTCAGGGAGAAAAAGAAACAAAAACAGAGCCTAAAGTTTCTGATACTATTTTTACACCTCAAACTGTTTCACAAGTTACTACGATGCTTACTAATGTAGTTGAGCGCGGGTTTGGTAATGGCGCCAAAATTCCAGGATATTATTTGTCCGGAAAAACAGGAACCGCCGAAGTGCCGATTGAAGGGAAGAAAGGTTATTATAACGACCGAACCATTCAAAGCTTTATCGGTTATGGTCCATCACTTAAACCCGAATTTTTAATTTTAGTAAAACTGGATAATCCCAAGGTGCCAAAGTCGTCACTGTCTGCTGCGCCATTATTTAAAAAATTGGCGCAATTTATCATCAATTACTGGCAAATTCCACCCGATTACGATGTCGCGACTGCTCGCTAGGCACCTTTTATCAAAAGACATCGGGGCGACAAGAGGTTTGTGTAGCTGGAATTGAATATCTATATAATAAAAAATCCGCTCGGTGGCGGATTTTTTGGTTAAGAGTGAATTTTATATGATTAGTTTGGTTTTATAAAATCAGCTAGATTAGAAATTAATTCTTGCATTTC
>CAYYYT010000043.1:0-5485 GCA_964476105.1 uncultured Candidatus Saccharibacteria bacterium
GCCAAACCAAAAGCCACCACTAAAAGTGTAGCTCCAATTAAAATCCAATCTAATTTTCGTAACTGCTCCGTAATAAAATTCATAACTTTACCTTATCATTTCTAAAAATGCTTTTTCATCTAAAATAGTGACACCTAATTTTTCAGCCTTTTTTGCTTTACTGCCTGGATCATGACCCACTACCACAAAACTTGTTTTAGAAGAAACCGATTCGGAAATTTGTCCGCCCATCGAGCGAACTTTTTCTTTTGCCAGCTCTCGGTCAATGGCATCAAGCGTTCCGGTAAAAACAAAGGTTTTGTTTTGCAATTTAGCGTTGATAGAATGAGATTTTTCATTCTGAATAATAATATGTTTAAGTAATTTATCTAAAAATTCTTTATTATTTTCATCAGAAAACCATTCATAAATTGATTGCGCCATTACGGGTCCAATATCAGAAATTTGGTCAAAATCTTCCAGCTTTGCCTTGCGTAATTTTTCAATTGAACCAAAATGGCGCGCCAAATCTAGGGCAGTTTCTGACCCGATATTACGAATTCCCAGGGCATACAAAAGTCGTGGCAGGGTAATTGTTTTATGTTCTTGAATAGAACTAATCACATTTTCAGCTGATTTTTCGCCAAATCTATCGAGTTGTTTTAAATCCCCCTCTTTTAATGAAAACAAATCACTCGGATCTTGCACTAAGCCTTCATCTAATAATCGGTCGATAATTTTAGGGCCCAAACCTTCAATGTTAAATGCGGGGCGCGAAGCAAAATAATAAAATAAACGCCGAGAACGAGCAAAACATTTTGTATTAGGGCAACGCAAAAGCACCTCACCTTCTGATTTTTCTAATTTCGTTTTGCAACTTGGACAAACTCGAGGCATTACAAAATTTCTTTCGCTTCCATTGCGTAGTTCTGGCAACACTTTAATAATATCGGGAATAACATCGCCGGCGCGCCCAACAACCACCGTATCGCCAATTTTAAGCCCTAGGCGTTTAATTTCGTCTTCATTGTGAAGCGTTGCGCGCGTAATGGTGATACCTGTCACTAAAACCGGTTTTAAAATAGCCACGGGAGTAATGGCGCCGGTTCTACCTACCTGAATATGAATATCCTCAACCACGGTTGTGGCTTGGCTTTGAGGAAATTTAAAAGCAATGGCTCCACGCGGAGTTTTTCCCACCACACCCAACTTTTCAAAAATCGCGTTGTTATTGATGATAACTACCACACCATCAATTTCATAAGCTAATTTCTCGCGAATTTTTCCAACGTGCTCGTAAAAATGAAAAACTTCTTCTAAATTTTTGCAGTATTTATTGTGCGTATTCGTTTTAAATCCTAATGACTTTAAAACTTGGTGTTTTTCTTCATGAGTCACGGTTTGAGGACCAACAATAACATCGTAAGCAAACGAATCCAAACGACGCGATGCGGTCACTTTAGGATCAAGCTGACGAACAGAACCGGCGGCAATATTTCTAGGATTAGCGTAGCGTGGCAAATTTTTCTTATCCTGCGCCAAGTTAATGGCTTCAAATTCTTTTTTAGAAATAAAAACTTCACCGCGAATCACTAAATGTTCCAGAGAATCTATCGTTAGCGGAATCGCTTCCACCGTTTTTAAATTTTGAGTAATATCTTCTCCAATCGTTCCATCGCCACGCGTTGATCCTTGCACAAAACTTCCCTTCTGGTATTCCAATTCAATTGCTAGGCCATCAATTTTAAGTTCCGCGTAAAAATCTAACTGTTCACGTTCACTAGGTGTCAGTAATTTTGATATTCTTTCCAACCATTCCTGCATATCCTCCAACGAAAAAGCGTCATTGAGCGAAAGCATTCGTTCCTGATGCGTTACTTTTCTAAATTCTTTTAAAGCCTCCCCACCCACGCGTTGCGTCGGAGAATCTAAGGTAATAAATTCTGGATTTTTTTGCTCTAAATCAAAAAGCTCTTTTTTTAAAGAGTCCAAAGCTTCGTCAGAAATTTCCTGCCGATCTTGAACATGATAAAGATGCCGATGATAGTTAATCAGAGTTTTTAATTTTTCAATTCTTTGATGTATGGCTTTTTTATCCATGGTAGTTCTTGATGATTATACCAAATTATCTGGTTTCTTGAAATTCGCTTTCATAAGAAGCTTCTTTATAATATCCTTTTGAGCGAATATCTAAGCTTCGCGTTATTGGTTGACTGCCCGGAGTTATTTTAGCAAAAACCGAAAATAATCTTCCATCAAATTGCGAAGTATATTGCAATTGGCAATTATCACATACTGCAGGATCGCAACCATTAGCGCTTAAAGATGTTAATTGGCAATTTTGACAATCACTACTATCGCAAATGGTGCAAATACTACAAAGTCCACGGGATGAGCCCAGCGGTGCCTGCCTTCTATCAAAATACAAAGTTTTTTCTATGCCAGAAACTGAAGCATTAAAAGCGCCTTCGGTACTTCCTAAATTTCCCAAAATACCTACCTTGCGAAACAAAATAACTGCCAAACTTAAAACCATTACGAGCATAATCGTCATAATTAAAAATACAATCATTAATGAAATTCCTTGTTGATTATTTTTCATCATTACTTAAAATTAGTTCTTGAAATAGTGGTTTGAATAATAATTTCGTTGGGATTGGGTGGTGTTGATGGAGAAGATTCGGCGGTATTACAACTTGATCCGGCGCTACAAGTATCAGTTCCTAAAGGATCCGGACTACACGTATTATTTACACAAGAAAAACCGGTTGTTGGTGTTGGTGGCGCCAAATTACAAGCAGAACCCAGCGTGCAAGTATCAGTTCCCGATGGACTTTGCAGACATTGATTATTAATGCAGGCTAAACCCGTTGGTGGATTGGGTGAAGACCCACACGGAGAACCTAGCGTACAAGTATCAAATCCATTCGGATTTTGCACACAAACCCCACCAGAGCAAGAAAGACCGGTTGGAATTTGCGGTGGTGCAATACAGGTATTACAATCATCAACAAGCGGGCAACGGTTTGAACAATATACTGACTCTCCCGGATCACAAACGCCATCTCCACAGGTTGGAATACCGGCAAATTGCGCCTTGGCATAATTGACTGTAAATAATTGACTTACCTGTGTAGAACTTTTATCAGCTAATTTCTGAATGCTTAAAACCATGGTAATACGGGGCTTAACTGAATCAGTTTCTTTAACAAGACCCAATGTTTTAACTCCATTTAAAGCAAATCGTAGGTAGTTAATTTTATACTTGTCAGAAAAAATGTTTTGCGGAACGGATCCATTTTTTGATTCTTTCAAAAAGCCGAACTGGTCAATATAAAATTCCTGGCAAACATTGTCTTGGTTTAAAAATTTTACGCCTTGGTAAAATTGAAGCCAATCATCATGGTGTGTTAAGAGGTACAGGCCATGAACAGTCCCTGTGCAACCACCCGTGGTATCCTCTGCAACATTTCTGAGCGACCGAGACATATATTCGGTGGCCAAACTCGCCTGACTGATGATTTCCTGTTCAGTCAGCATATTTCTTTGGCGATCAACAATCGAGATAAAAAGCGCGCCAGCCACCAAAACTACCAGCACAAAAATAGCTAAAACCACCAGTATTTCTAGCAGAGAAAATCCATTTTGAAAATAATGTTGCTGTTTTTTCATTAGCGATTAAAACGATACAAATAACCTACATTTTCAACACGATACGATTGATTGTTATAATTCCAAAAAACTTCGACCAGGACTTTTAACATATCGCTGCCCGAAGGCTGGGTAATGGTAATTTTTCTTTTATAAACACTTTCATTCCCATTACGATCATAACTGTAAAATCCATCGGCATTGAGTTTTAAAAATTCATCACGATAATTATTTAAATAATTTACTGGCAAGGCAGCGGTAGTTTCTGTCTTATAATCCGCCTGACACCCAGAAGCGCAATCAGAAAGCCCCGATGACCAAAACCTTCCCTTTTCAACATTATTGTCTCTGATATTTCTTACAATTTCAAAACCTTCTTGCGCCAAATAGGTAGCCTTAAACTGCAAAGTGGTCACATAATTTTTTTCTACCAGCGGAGAAAAAGCACCATAAATACCAAGAATCCCGATAGATAAAATACCTACGGTGATAATCATTTCCAGCATCGTAAAACCTTGTTGTCTTTTTTTGATTATCATTATTATTTAACTTCTGAAAGCCCGGATGTATTAATAACAACGCTTCTTGTTTGAGCACTATCATCCACTAGTGAAAATATGACGCGCACATCTGATCGCTCTGGCGCCAAAGAATGAATAATCGTTTCCATTGTTTTAGTTTTCATCATAATGCTAACGCTATTTCCCAAAACACCATCTATATTAGATATTTTGGCTCCAGAATTAGCAAGATCAATGGTTTCTACTACATAATCACTACTATCATACTGCTGATTTCCCGGCGCCTTATCAGCAAAAATAAGATATTTTTTATCTCCCAAAGTATCTAAATTAATATACACTCCATATCCATCAACGACATTAAAATTTCCGCTAGCATCCTGATAATCGACGGAGGCAAGAGCCAAGGCTTGAGCGCGCCGAACATCTTGCCCAAACTGATGCACTACTTCTGAAAGCGAAAACCGTGACCTAAGTGAGGGGAAATTAGTAATCATTACTGCAATCAAAACAGAAATAATCACCACCACTACCATAATTTCAATAACGGTAAATCCTGCTTGTTTAAAAGGTTTTATCATGCCAAAGAAAAAAAGGTTAAATACCAACTTATTAATTGATCTGACCAAAAGAGTGCCACCCAAGTTCCAGCAATCAAAAAGGGTGCAAAGGGCAACTGACTTTTTAATTCAATTTTATGAGTTCTAGGAAGTGGCGCATACATAAGCGTAACTCCCACCACCGCGCCAAATAAAAAGGCCAAAAAAAGCCCTACTAAAATATGAGGAAATCCTAATAAGAGTCCCAATAAAATCGCTAGCTTTACATCGCCAAATCCCATCCAGGTTCCTTTGGAAATTAAAAAGAGTAACAAGAAAAATCCTGAAGCCAAAATTGCTGCCAAAAAATAGGTCAAAGAAAAATGATAAACGGCGGTCAATGCAATAGCTGGAAATAAAACTTTGTCGGGAATTAAAAAGAATTTAAGATCATAGACAAAAATAATAATTAACGCGCCAGTGACGGTATACCAAAAAAATGACAACCAAGCATAGGAAATCGGTGAAGAAAATGAAAAGATTTGAAAATGAAAAACTAATAAAAATAAGGAGGCAGTAAAAAGCTCTACCAGCGGATATTGCACTGATATTTTTTTATGACACTGGCGACATTTTCCACCTAGCCAAAGATAGCTTAAGACTGGCACTAAATCGAACCAAGAAAGTACTTTTTGACAATGCGGACAATGCGAGCGACCCATCATTGATTCTTCTTTTTCTAAGCGATAAATAAAACAATTTAAAAAACTTCCTATGCAAAGTCCAAAAAGAGCA
>CAYYYT010000044.1:0-5330 GCA_964476105.1 uncultured Candidatus Saccharibacteria bacterium
CAAAAGGCTCGAAAAGCCTTGCAATTCCTAAGGTTCAAAGTTGGAAATCTGGCGGCCTCAAGGGGATTCGAACCCCTGTTACGTGGATGAGAACCACGCGTCCTGGGCCAGGCTAGACGATGAGGCCATGAAAGATTTAAATAAGTGAAAGAGCCAAGTTTACCCCGTAATGAAATTTTCAAATTTCTATTACTGGGGTGTCCTAGCCGATAGACGATGAGGGCAATAATGATAATTTAAAAATTACCATAAAATTGCGGTTTTGTCTAAATGGAGTTACAATATAATAATGTTGAAAAATTTATTTAAAAATTACATCTATCCCATTGCGACTTTGGTGGGTGGAATTGTCGGAGTGGGTTTTTTGTCATTGCCCTATATCGCACTTCAGGTAGGAACGCCGGTGATGATTTTTTATTTTGTGGTTCTGACAGCTTTTATTGTTTTTATTCATGAGATTTTTGTAAAAATTAGTCTGCAAACACCAGATCATAAGCGTTGGCCAGGGTTTGTGGGTTTTTATTTTGGTCCTTGGGCTAAAAAAATTGTTCTCTGTCTTATGGTTTCTGGAATTTGTGGAGTTATGTTGGCCTACATTATTGTTGGAGGCCAGTTTTTAGCAACTCTTCTGCAACCACTTTTTGGCCAGAGTAGTGCGCTTTATTCGGTAATGTATTTTATGTTGGCCAGTATTTTTATTTATTCTGGCACCAAACTTATTTCCTGGATTGATTTTTTGGCGCTTTCATCACTGTTAGTTATTATGCTTTTAATTTTAGTGAAAGGTTTTTCTCATATTAATATCAATCATTTTTTTCTTAGCGCTCCAGGGCTATCTGATGCGAAAACGCTTTTCTTGCCCTATGGAGCGATTATGTTTTCTTTATGGGGAACGGGTTTGATTCCTTCAGTTGAAGAAATGATTTCTCAAAATAAGCGCGCACTGAAAACCGTGGTTATTTGGGGCACGCTCATTCCAGCTCTTTTTTATGCGCTTTTTACTTTTTTAATTTTAAGTATTACGGGTCCAGCTACTTCTTCATCGGCGCTAACGGGGCTTATGCATGTATTGCCTGGGCAGGTGGCAATGATAGCTATTTTAATTGGAGTTATTAGTACCTTTGTTGCTTTAGTTGCTTTGGGACTTTTGCTGAAAGAAATTTTAATGTATGATGTGGGGTTTTCGCCAAAAATTTCTTGGTCAGTGGTGTTTTTTGTACCGTTAATACTTTTTTTCTTGGGATTGAATTCTTTTATTTCTTTAATTTCATTTGTTGGCGGATTTTTACTACCTATTGATGGGATTTTAATTTTAATGATGTATTTGAAAATTGGTGGTAAAAAAATCGTAGCGATTCCGCTGGCAATCTTTTTTGTATTAGGTCTTTTTTATGAGATAATATATTTAATTAATTAATTTTTATTTTAATCGCATGATGTGGTATTTTGTAGTTTTCATTTTTCTTTTCTCTTGTTTCTTGCTTTCGTGGTTATCATCAAGCCTCGTAAAATCTTTGGTGATTATTGCTCAGTATTTGCGATGGCGAGAATTCATTATTGCTTTTTTCGTCATGGCCTTTGCGATTTCTATACCTGATTTATTTACGACACTTAGCGCTGCCGGTCAACATCAACCAGAATTAGCTTTGGGAGATATTCTGGGGGGAAATTTGGTTGATTTAACCATCGTACTTGCCTTGTCGGTATTTTTTAGCAAGAAGAGTTTGGGTGCTAAAAGTAATATGGTACAAACCAGTGCCATTTTTACAACGATTATTGCGGTTTTACCATTGCTGTTAATCTTGGATAGTGATTTAAGTCGATTTGACGGAGTGATTTTGATTATTTCTTTTATACTTTATTCAGTTTGGATTTTTTCAAAACGCGAACATTTTCAAGATGTATACAACAGCCATAAAAGTACCGGTATCGTTTCTAATTTTAAAAATTTCTTAAAAAATTTGTTTAAAATTATCATTTTACTGATTTTATTGGTCGTGGCGGCTCAGGCAGTGGTTTGGTCAGCTCAGTATTTTGCTTTGCAGTTAGGAGTGTCGCTTTCCTTAGTTGGAATTTTGATTGTTGGATTAGGAAATGCTATTCCAGATACGTATTTTTCGGTCATTTCAGCTCGTCGGGAAAAAAATTGGCTGGTCTTGGGTAATTTAATGGGGTCGGTGATTGTTTGTGCAACCTTAGTTCTTGGAGTTTTGGCTCTCGTTTCTCCGTTTCATATCAATGATTTTTCTCCATTTTTAAATGCCAGAATTTTCTTGATTATCGCCGCTTTATTATCACTTCTTTTTATCAGAACTGGCAAAGAAATTACTCGTCGCGAAGCAATGATGCTTTTATTTGTGTACATTACTTTTTTAATGGTGGAGGTGTTTTTAAAATAATAAAAAATAAGTATGGATTTTTCTTGGTACACGCAAAAAACGATTCAAGAAGTTTTTGAAAAATTAAAAACTTCATCGGCTGGACTTTCTGACGAGGCGGTTTTAGCATTGCAAAAAGAACACGGTTTTAATGAAGTAGAAGAGCGGGGCGGGGGAGCGCTGGAAGTATTAAAACGACAATTTAGTTCACCATTTTTTTATTTGTTATTTGTGGCAGGAGTTATTTCAATGCTAATTGGCGAACGCGTTAACAGTATTGTCATTATTGCTTTTGTGGTGCTGAATGTGGGTATTGGATTTTTCCAAGAATATCGAGCTCAGCGCGCGATTTATTTATTAAAAAAATTAGTGCCTCAAAAAGTAAAAGTAATTCGCGATAATGCCTTGGTGGTTATTGAGAAAAAATATCTAGTTATTGGAGATATTGTCACGCTTGAGGCTGGAGACATTGTGCCAGCGGAACTGCGAATCATTCAGGAAAATAATTTTTTGGTTGATGAATCAGTTTTAACAGGAGAATCGTTGCCGGTTTCCAAAACGATGTTGCCACTTAAGCACCCAGAAAAAGATATTTTCAAGAGTACAAATATGCTTTTTGCTGGAACTTCAGTTACTTCAGGAAAGGCAATGGGTGTAGTCGTCGCCGTTGGGCAAAAAACTCAATTGGGTGAAATTATGACATCGGTGGCGACGGTAAATAATCGTCAGTCAACCTACGAAAAAAACTTACTGTATTTTTGTCGACTTATTTTGCGCATCGTAGTTACGACAATTGTTTTTATTTTTATTTTAAATTTTGTTATTAAGGGAACCGAGAATCTACTAGAATTTTCTTTGTTCTGCGTTTCTTTAATTGTTAGCATTTTACCAGAAGCTCTACCGGCGATTGTTATTTTTTCTCTTTCTCGTGGTAGCTTAAAAATGGCAAAAGATCAGGTGGTGGTAAAGCGTTTGTCAGCAGTAGAAGATTTGGGAAACATTGAAATTTTATGCGCCGATAAAACAGGAACTTTAACGCAAAACATTTTATCACTTGATAGAATCATTGCGCCCGATAAACAAAAAGCATTGGTGTATGCTTTGCTAAGTGCGGATACCCTGCACATTCGGGAAGGCAAAAAAATGGATAATTTAAATCCATTTGATAGAGCCTTTTTAAAACGCGCCGATTATGCAGTTTTAGAAGAAGCTAAAAAATTTACTAAACTTTTTGAATTGCCATTTGATTCTTTTCGTATGATATCAAGTTGCTTGGTTAAAAATCAAAAAGACGAAAAGTATATTGTGGTTAAGGGTGCCGCAGAAATATTGCTTGCTTCATGCTCAAAATTACCTAAGGGAGAAACTAAAAAAAGCATTCTTAGTGAAATAGAAAAAGAAGGACAAGATGGTAAGCGAGTTTTGGCAATTGCTTATAAAGAGTTAACTAAAGAAAAAATTAGTAAATCTGATGAAAAGGGTTTAACTTTCTTGGGATATTTTGTATTTGAAGATCCCTTAAAGGCAACGGCCAAAGAGTCTATTCGGTTGGCGAAAAAATTGCAGGTGCAAATTAAAATTATTACGGGAGATTCGGCAGAAATTTCTCGCTACATTGCTAAAGAAGTTGATTTAATTCCTCCTGATGGCAAGGTCGTTTTAGGGGAAGAGTTAGAAGCGCTTGTGGGCGATGAATTTGATGATGCGTGTCATGAAAATTCGGTTTTTGCTAGAATTTCTCCTGATACCAAACATCGCATCATCAAGTCATTGCAAAAGAAATATGAAGTTGGTTTTTTGGGAGAGGGAATTAACGATGCGCCAGCGCTTAAAACCGCTGATGTTGGTATTGCGGTTTTTGAAGCCACAGATATTGCGCGAGAAGCGGCCGATGTTGTTTTGCTGGAAAAAGATTTGCGAGTAGTGATTAACGGAATTAAAAATGGCCGAGTTATTTTCGCTAACATTAATAAATATATTAAGTGTGCGCTGGCAAGTAACTTTGGAAACTTCTATTCTATCGCCGTTATTTCATTGTTTGTAAATTTTTTACCCATGTTGCCAGTACAAATTTTATTGGGTAATTTGTTGTCAGATTTTCCACTTATTTCCATTGCTTCAGACTCAGTAGATTTGGAAGAACTACGCAAACCAAAAATGTATCAACTACATATGGTGTTGCCTTTGATTATTTCTCTAGCCCTGGTAAGTACCTTATTTGATTTTATTTTCTTTACGATTTTTTATCATCAACCACCAGGAGTCATTCAAACCCTTTGGTTTATTGAAAGCATCTTAACAGAAATTTTATTGGTCTTTATTATTCGCACCCGCAACGCTTTTTGGAAAGCTAAACGCCCAAGTTTTGCCTTGCTCCTTTTTACTATTCTTGACGGTGCCTTTATTATTGCCTTGCCATTTTTCACCTTTGGTCAAAGCTTCTTCCACTTCGTTCGGCCACCCTTTATGCAACTAGGCATTGTGATTATTTCAGTGACATGTTATTTTGCAGTTAGCGAGGTGGTAAAATTGGTCTATTTCCGTCATTGGAAAACAAAGCCTTTATTAGTAAAATAAATCGTTATGGATAGCATTGTGATTATCTTATTAGTTTTTATTCTGGTTGCTCTGGCCGTGGTAATCTATGGGCTATTTCGTCGCTCTGGACAAACGCTTCAAAAAGACGATGGAGCGCTTTTAATGTTGCAACAGCAGATTAATCAAATTACACAAGTTTTAGATACTAAATTATCAGAATCTCGCCAGAGTGCACAATTTCAGTTTAATGAATCAGCAAAAATTATTGGCGATGTTCGTGAGCGATTGGCTAAATTGGATGAAACTAATCGACAGGTAGTAAGCTTCGCCGATCAATTAAAAAGTTTACAAGATATTTTAAAAAATCCCAAACAGCGCGGAATTTTGGGAGAATATTATTTGGAAACCGTTTTA
>CAYYYT010000045.1:0-5159 GCA_964476105.1 uncultured Candidatus Saccharibacteria bacterium
CGCGAGAAGTGCGCACCTTACCTAATTCCCCCACCAAAAATGCTAAGGCTTTTTCAAATTCTGGTTTTACTTTATCAATAAATTCTTTATACGTTGCCATAAAATAAGTGACTGAGTGATTAGTTCTTAAGTGATTGAGTATTCTATTCAATAACTTAATGACTTAATGACTTTTATAATGCTAATAATAATACCTCTAATGCTAATTTAGGACTGGCGTTGGAGACCATTGCCTGATACCGCAAGCGATCAATAAGCACCAATATCTTCTGTATTTTTTCTAAAGTCAACTGAGTTTTCTGCTCTTTATCAGAAGGTAAAATTCCTAACTTTCCCAGCAATAAATTTCGAAAATGGCGCTGAATAATTTCTAGCAAAGAAATCAGAGATTGTTCTTCAAAATTCATCTTTTTGGCATACTGAAACTTTTCCGCTAAATCACTACTTGCAATCGCTAAAAAATTTTCCAGTAACGCCTCTTCTTGCCGAGAAAATGCTTTTTGCGCGGGCGCTCGAAACTTAATAACCTGACATCGAGAAAAAATGGTACTCATCAATTGATCTGGCTGAGAAGAAATGAGAAAGACCAAGGTTTTTCCCCGGGGCTCTTCTAAGGTTTTTAAGAGCGAACTTTGTGCCTCTTGATTCATGCGTTCAGCATCCTTAATAATCACCGCCTTGTAACCGCCGTAATAAGCTGTATAGCTTAAAAAAGTATTCAACTGACGGATTTGATCAATATCAATTTCCATCATATCTTTCTCATTTTTTTGCGATGATTCGCTTTGCAGAGAAGAAACCACCAACACATCTACGGGTAAGGTAGTCCCAAAAGTTACTTTTTGGTTGATGTGTTCAATAAATTTCTGGGCAAAATCAAGCAACATTTCGCCCTCACTTCCTGCTAAAACATAGGCATGCGCCAATTGATTTTCTTTGAATTTTTTAACTAAAAATTCCCACTGCTTTGCATACTCCATACCCACTATCTTAGCAAACAAAAAGGCTTTATGAAAGCCTTGACAAATTATACTATTTATAATAAAATATAGATAATTCCTGGTCGTATGATTAGGTCGTCCCAAGGGATAAGGATGTGTTTCCTGCATCATTCAGGAAAAGTTCTTTAAGGAGGTGCCGTATGGCCCGTTTTGTAATCGTCAATGGACCGAATAAGTTTGATCTGATGGTTTCCTTACTTGAAGGAAATTGGCAAACCCAAAAATGGGTTGAGTTTCAAGTGAGGAAGGGACACGACATCAGGGAAAAAATTTCCCTGCTAATAGTTAGAATTACTGGCATGTCGAGAGAGGATGGAAGCGGCGAAAGCTGGAATATTACTTTTTTGGAATCAAATAACCGAGTTGGTAGCGGTTATTATTCTATCAAAACAAGGAAGGGATTCCTCGAAATCCCAGACCAGCCGGTGGTCAAGTAAAACAACCAATGCCTCGGCGCGCTACGCGCGCCGAGGCTTCTTTTTTTATTAAACACACATTCATCTCCAGTCGCAGAGCCCGCAGGTAATTTTTCCAGAGAAAAATTCTGCAACTGGCACTTTCTCACTAAAAGCGAAAAAACTTTACTAAAAAAGAGTCTCGCCTAGTCGCCCCGGGCTCTTTTTTAGTAAAGTTTTAGAAGCGCCTACTTCTTCACCATCACAATCTTCTTATACTCATCCAAATGCTCCAAAACTGTCCCCGTTCCACGAATCACGCAAAACAGTGGTTCTTCTGAAATAAAACAAGGCACGCCGGTACTTTGCGCAATAAGTTCATTAATTTTAGGCAACAACGCTCCCCCGCCAGCCATAATAATTCCCTTATTCATAATGTCGGCTGAAAGTTCTGGTGGAGTTTCTGAAAGCACATGCTTGGCCGCCTGCACAATTTCTAAAAGTGTATCCGAAATCGCTTCGCAGACTTCGTTGTTAGAAATTTTAATGTTTCTTGGTAATCCCAAAATCAAATCGCGTCCCTGAATTTCCATAAACTTCAATTCTTTTTGAGGAAGCGCGGTACCAATTTTAATTTTAATTTCTTCTGCTGATTGCGTTCCAATCGCCAAATTATATTTCTTTTTAATATATTCAGCAATCGCCATATCTAATTTATCACCAGCCACTCGCACCGAATTCCATGCCACAATTCCACCCAAAGAAATTACCGCAATTTCCGAAGTTCCGCCACCAATGTTAATAATCATATGTCCGGAGCAAGAATTAATCGGAATACCGGCACCAATCGCCGCCAAAATAGGTTCTTTAGCTACAAAGGCGCGTCGAGCACCCGCAGACAACGCTGCTTCTACCACTGCGCGTCGTTCGGTGCTGGTAATGCCGGCGGGAACAGAAATCACCATTTCTGGTTTTAAGAAGTTAAATTTATGAGAAGTTTTGGTAATAAAATGACGCATCATTGCCTGAGTTACTTTGTAATCAGCAATCACTCCGTCACGCATAGGACGATACACCTTAATATCTGATGGTGTTCGGCCAATCATTTCTTTAGCTTCGTTTCCTACTGCTAAAATTCGGTTATCAAATAATGAAACCGCCACTACCGATGGCTCGCTTAATACTACACCCTTACCACGCACATAGACCAAAGAATTACAAGTTCCAAGGTCAATAGCGATTTTATTTGAAATCATTTTTATGAATTGTTCTAATTATACTAATTGTTCTAGTTATTCCAAATAATATCTAAATCCTAATTTCTAAATTTTCAACATTCACTTTTTGGGATTCATTTAGGTCAATTAGGTTAATTAGAATAATTTATACGGACACTCTTTTAATATCTGCTCCTAATTTTTGTAGTCGCTCTTCTAATCTTTCGTATCCGCGATCAATGTGATAAATGTCATTCACGATTGTTTTTCCATTTGCCATCAAGCCGGCTACTACCAGCACCGCACCAGCACGCACATCTAGCGATGTCACATGCGTTCCTTCTAGTGATCTAGGACCAAACACAAACGATCGATGAGGGTCAACAATTTCTAGGTCACCTCCCATTTTTCGCAATTCTTGCACGTATCCTAAGCGGTTTTCGTAGAGCGGATCATGAATTAAAGATTTACCTTGCGCGCGCGCCAACAGTGGCACAATAATCGGTAGTAAATCGGTTGGAAATCCTGGATGAGGAAGTGCCTGCACCTTTACAGGCTTAATAAAGGGAGAATAAAAAACGGTAATTTGGTTTTCTCCGCGGTCAAAATTTACTCCCATTTCTTCCAATTTATACAAAAACATTTCCAAGTATTCAAAGTTAATGTTTTTTACTACCACGCGTCCAGGAGTAAGCGCACCAATTACAATAAAAGTTCCTGCTTCCAAATTATCCGGCTCAACCGTGTGTTCACAACCGTGTAATTTTTCAACGCCTTCAACTTCAATAGTGTGACTATCAACCCAGTGAATCTTTGCGCCCATAGACACCAACATTTTAGAAGTATCTTTGACAGAAAGTTCAGAAGCCGCGCCCTTAATAATAGTTTTTCCTTTTGCCAAAACCGCCGCCAATAATAATGACTGCGTTGCGGTTGGCGAAAATTCTCCTAAAATAATTTCTCTGCCTTGTAATTCATCTCGCCATACCCGATACACCAATCCTTCTTTTTCAATATGGGCGCCTAGTTTTTCTAAGGCTTTCAACTGCACGGTAATCGGACGAATACCAATCACATCTCCCCCAGGTGCAGAAATTTTAAATTCTTTTACTCGACCCAATAAAGATCCAAATAATGCCACCGACATTCTGGTCTTAGAAACTTTTTCCAAATTAATGTTTTCAGGGTGAATTTCGTTGGCCTCTAATCTTAATTTTCTTTCGCCAAGCCACTGGGTTTTTACTCCCAAACTTTCCAAAACTTCAATCGTTGCTTTAATATCCGCAATCATAGGCAGATTATCAATAATCACAGGTTCTGCGGTAAGCAAAGAAGCCGCAAGGCATGGGCCAGCTGCGTTTTTAGATCCTCGCACTTCAATTTCTCCAGCGAGTTCTCGATTACCATTAATGACAAACTTTTCTGCCATATATTGATTTAAAATTTCAAATTGTAAATTTCTAATTCGTTCTTATATTATCCCCTTTTATACCGCCTGTCAAACTATTGACATCAAAATTAAAAAATGTTAGTGTATAAGCGGTTTTGAAACAAATGTTCTTTTCATAGGGAGTGGCTAATATGGCTACGCGCGGGGTGTTTTGCATCATCAAGAACGAAGATGGAGGGAATCACATTCTGGTTTCCGAGCGCGCCGATGGCAAAGGTTGGAACTTGCCCGGCGGTCGCCAAGAAGAAGGCGAAACGGATGCGCAAACAGCAATTCGTGAAGCCAAGGAAGAACTTGGCCTCGATGTGAAAGTTTTGTGCCCCGTTGGCATTGAACTTCACCACAAGGAAGATATCGCAGTGGCTTACCTTTGCAAGGTGATTGGAGGCGAACTTACCACCACGGCCGAGGCCAAACAACATCGATTCATCTCTTCCGCCGAAACTGAAACCCTCGAGTGGGCCGGCCTGCGGACGCTGTGCATGGTCTTGACGGGCTTCTACCAACAGTATTACTGGTATACGCGGGTCAACGACGGCCACATTTGTGCCGACGGTGAACTCGAGCAATTGGAAAAGATTAGCACCAAGACCACCAAGGCTCGAGACAGAGAGGGAGCTGCGGCAAACTTAGGTCTCGATGCAAAATTCATCCACGGCCCATTTACAACCATGGAAGAACTTCGCAATTCGTTTACCTAGACCAAAACCAAAACGCGTCACCTGACGCACAATCGTGCCCTAGACCACCGTGGTTTGGGGCTTTTTATTTCAAAATTTTTGCAAATTTAAAAACCACTACTAAAAATTCTGCAAACTATATTATAATGCGCGCCAATGTTCTATCATTGCCATAAAGTCCTGGATTTTCTTTTGCCAAGCCCATAGCATATTTTCTAAATTCTTTTGCATCGCCTTGGCGAATTTTTTGAATAGTTTCTTTATTTTTCAGCAAAGGCACCAAGCCATCAGAATACAAAACCACCATATCGCCCTTGGTCAATTTTTTACTTCCTAAAACATAATAGGTTTGCACCGACGCCTCTCCCGTAAAACTGCCGTAACCTTGGCCATCCGGATTATTTCTAAATTCTTTG
>CAYYYT010000046.1:0-4957 GCA_964476105.1 uncultured Candidatus Saccharibacteria bacterium
AGTTTAATACATATCTAAATATCTATTATTATGAATTTTCACTTCACAAAATATTCAAAGATTTATTACGCAATTTCAGGAATCTTGGTAGTTGCTTCACTAGTTTCTCTTTTGGTTTTTGGTTTGCGTTTTGGTATTGAATTTACCGGGGGCAGTAATATGGAAGTAGTATTTAATCAAGAAAAACCAAGCCTTGATGCTATTTCTAAAAATTTGGCAGGCTTTAATCTTGGAGAAATTGCTATGCAATCAGTCGGGGCTAATGGCGCCATTTTAAAATTTAAAGGTGTTGATGAAGCAACCCACCAAAATATCTTGACACAAATGAATGCCTCATTTCCCCTAGAAGAAAAGTCATTTCAATATATTGGTCCATCGGTTGGGCAAGAATTAAAAAACAAAACGATTATTGCGATTGTTTTAGCTTTGTTGGCAATTACGGTGTATATTACGTTTGCTTTTAGAAGAGTTTCTCGTCCCGTAGCTTCCTGGAAATATGGAATCGCTTCGTTGATTGCTTTGGTGCACGATATTATCATTCCCCTGGGAGTATTTTCAGTATTGGGGCATTTTTACGGCGTAGAAGTTACTATTCCTATTATCGCAGCACTTTTAACTATCTTGGGTTTTTCAGTTCACGATACGATTGTTATTTTTGATAGAATTCGTGAAAACATTTTACAGAAGGGAAGTCACTCATTTTCAGAAACGGTTGATCACAGCTTAGCTCAAACCATCGGTCGTTCAGTAAGTACCGTAGCGACAGTTCTTTTAGTAATGACTTCACTCTTTTTCTTTGGTGGAGAAACCTTAAGATACTTCGCTTTGGCGTTGATTGTTGGTATTGCTTCAGGAGCTTATTCTTCTATTTTTATTGCAAGTCCATTGCTAGTAACCTGGCAAAAATTTAGCGAACGCAAATCTTCGTAAGATTTTCTAAAGACCATTGACATTAATTTGCGTATATGTTAAATTAGAACATAGATTAATTTAAATTTCAAAAACATTCTTGATGAATGTCGCATTGGCTAGGGCAAAAAGAGTAAAAAGGCCTTATCTATTGACATATAAATCAATATATGCTAAAGTATAAATTGTACTAATTAACATGGAAAAAGCAAAAACAAATTATTTTCAAATCTACACTAAATTGACTAAAGGTCTTTCGCCAAAAACGAAGGATATTTTTGACCGTCGATTTGGGGTAAAAACTGGTAAGATTGAAACGCTAGACTCTATTGGTCAGCGATTAGGTATTACCCGAGAACGAGTTCGTCAGATTGAGGAAGCTGGTTTTGCTTTTGTTAGAAAGAATAATAAGGAATTACTTGAATCAGCCTATCAGGAATTAGAAGCTTATTTTGCAAAGCATGGTGGATTTAAAAAAGAATCAACCGTTTTAGCTGATTTAGGAGGAAAGAATCATAAGCCTTATGTTCTCTTCTTGTTAACGATGGGAAATCAATTTTTCCGATCATGTGAAAAGAAGGATTACTTTGATTTTTGGTCTTTTGGAGATAGTCATGATGCAAAGGTGAAGAATGATTTAAATGCCTTGGTTGATGATATTAAAAATCACAAAAATCTTTTAACTCATCAAGAATTAACGGCTAAATTTGCTTCAAAGTATAATTTTGATGAACATGCTTTAGCTTCTTATCTTGAAGTTTCAAAGAAAATTCAATCAAATAAAGATGGAAAATTAGGATTGATTGATTGGCCAGAAATTAAACCTCGTGGAGTAAAAGATAAAGCATATTTAGTTTTAAAGAACGAAAAAGCTCCACTTCACTTTAGAAAAATCACACAATTAATTGATGGTTTGGAATATAATTTACCAAACAAAAAGACTCACGCTCAAACAGTTCACAATGAATTAATTAAAGATCCTCGCTTCGTATTAGTGGGAAGAGGACTTTATGCCTTAGGTGAATGGGGATATGCTCCAGGAACTATTAAGGATGTTATTTCTAAGGTTTTAGCTGAAAAGAAAGAGGGAGCGATGCAAGAAGATATTGTGAAAGAAGTGTTAAATCAACGAGTGGTGGTAAAAAACACTATTTTGATTAACTTAAACAATAAAAAGCACTTCTTTAAAAACGAAGAAGGGAAGTATTTCTTGCGACAAACTCAAACCAATTAATAAAGAAAAAAAACAGACGCACTCGCGTCTGTTTTTTGTTGCTTGAAAAATTATTTGGAGTTATAATATCTTAATATGACATTTTTTCTTCTCGCATTTATTGCTCTAATGATTGCCAGTCTGATTTTTTATATCGTCTGGTTTTCGCTTTTTTATTACTGGCACGAAAAAGCAGAAACTTATCTTATTGTGCCTGCGTTGTTTACCTTTGAATTTTTTGCAACTGGGTTTTTATTGATTTCTCTTTTAAGCATCATTGTCGCTTATTTCTTTAATTTAACGGCATTAGTTAAATCATAGTATGGCAAAACAATCAAACCCATTTCCATTACCGTTTAAGATACTTATTGCTTCGTCCTGGTGGCTCTTTTTGTTTGCGATTGTTTTATTTTTCCCATTTTTGAGAATCTGGTGGTGGATTTTTCTACCCCTGATGCTCGCGGCAGAATTGCAGGAGTTATATCTTTGGTGGCTTCGTTGGGATCATAATTATGCCAATAAAAAATGGGTGATGTTGGAAATGGTCCCCCCAAAAGAATTACTCACGCCACTTAAAGCTATGGAAGATGTTTACACGGTTCTTTGGCCAACGCTTCATAGTCCGCCAAATTTTCGCGAAAAATGGTGCGAGGGCATTTTAGAGTTTGGCGCTGAATGGCTTTCTTGGGAAATTGCTAGCATTGAGGGTAAAATTCATTTTTATTTACGCGTTACTGATGGTATGCGTCGCAGTGTTGAGGCAACGCTTTATGCTCACTGTCCTCAGCTTGAAGTACGAGAAGTTCCTGATTATGTTAAAAATATTCCAAGCAACCTTCCTAACGAAGAGTGGGATATTTATGGAGAAGATTTTATTTTAGGAAAAAAGGCTGCTCTTCCTATTCGTACTTATGAAAAGTTTTTTGAACCTCAGGGAGAAAAAATTTCTGCTGAAGAAAAGAGAATCGACCCTATCGCTTCGCTACTTGAACAATTAGCCGCCCTAGGTCCAGGCGAACAATTTTGGTTGCAATTTATTTTAATGACGCTTGATGAAGAAGACGAAGCTAATTATAAAAAAGAGGGGCAAAAAATTATTTCAAAGATTGTAAAGCGACCCGAGAAAAAGAAAAAAACTTTGCGCGACGAATTTATGACGATTATTCGGTTTATTATTTTAGGACCGGTAAAAGTTGGCGAGGGGGAGAAGGCAAGTTACAAGTTGGTAAAACCAGAAAAAACAGAAACCGGTGAAAATGAAATGGTGCTTACTCCGGGAGAGCGAGAATTAGTAACTGAAATAGAAAATAAATTACGCAAACCTGTTTTTAGAACCTTTATTCGTGGATTT
This sequence comes from uncultured Candidatus Saccharibacteria bacterium, assembly GCA_964476105.1. GTDB lineage: Bacteria > Patescibacteriota > Minisyncoccia > Minisyncoccales > Staskawiczbacteraceae > VGLO01. The sequence continues at coordinate 3,474 of CAYYYT010000046.1, forward strand.
TATGTTGCCAAGCGCGCAAATTTTAAGGGCGCTAATAAAACATTAACCCGATCATATTTTTCTCATTTCTTCACGCCCAATATGAATTTTATTAAATTCTCGGGCAAAACTCGTCCAAAAACGAAATACCTTTACCGAAAGAGTGTTCCCTTGCAAAGAAGTAAGCGTATTATGCGAAATTATATCAATCGATTTACGCCGTTATTTCCTGATAGAAAAAAAGAAGGTGCTATTTTAAGTACTGAAGAGATTACCACATTGTTTCACTTTCCATTTAAGATTACGGGTATGGCAATGCCAACAACGGCTGCAATTCAATCAAAGAAGAGTGGTCCGCCACCAAATTTGCCAATGTAATTAATGCGTTATATAGTCAAATAGTATATGGAACAAGAAAGCAAAATAACTTATTTTGGGCTCACTTCTTTCAGAAATGAAAAGAAGCGTTTTGGTATTAAGCAAGATGATCGTCGTCGTCATTTTTACACGATTGGAAAAACTGGTATGGGAAAATCTAATTTGATGGAAAATATGGCGATTCAAGACATTCAAAATGGTAATGGGTTGGCCTATATTGATCCGCACGGAGAAGGAGCGGAGAAGTTGCTTGATTTTGTTCCCGATAATCGTATTAATGATGTAGTGTTTTTTAATCCATCTGACCTTGATTTTCCGATTGCTTTTAACGTGATGGAAAAGGTGGAATTTAAGTATAGGCACTTAGTGGCTGGTGGGTTGATGGCGGTGTTTAAAAAGGTATGGCCAGATGTTTGGTCTGCTCGAATGGAATATATTTTAAGTAACGCAATTTTAGCGCTCTTGGAATATCCCGATTCAACGCTTTTGGGGGTTAACCGAATGTTGGCCGATCCAGACTATCGAGCCAAAGTGGTGGCGCAAGTAACTGACCCGATTGTTAAATCATTTTGGGTAACTGAATATGCTCGCTATACGCAACGCTATGAAATTGAAGCCACTGCGGCAATTCAAAACAAAGTTGGGCAATTCGTTTCTAATGCTCTAATTAGAAACATTATCGGTCAAACAAAATCAACGATAAATATGCGAGAAATTATGGATCAGCAAAAGATCTTGATTTTGGATTTATCAAAAGGAAGAATTGGAGAAGATAATTCTCGTCTTTTGGGTGCGCTTTTAATTACGAAAATTCAGTTGGCAGCGATGTCGCGCGTGGATATTCCGGAAGCATTGCGTAAAGATTTTTATTTGTATGTTGACGAGTTCCAAAACTTTGCTACGGAATCCTTTGCTAGTATTTTGTCTGAGGCTAGAAAATACCGCTTGTGTTTGATTATGGGTCATCAATACATTAATCAGATGGATGAGATTGTTCGCGACGCGGTTTTTGGAAACGTGGGAACAATGGTTGTTTTCCGTGTAGGAGCAGAAGATGCTGAATTTTTAGAAAGAGAATTCTCTCCAGAATTTACGGCCGAAGATTTGGTAAACCTAAGCAAATACAA
>CAYYYT010000047.1:0-4744 GCA_964476105.1 uncultured Candidatus Saccharibacteria bacterium
TGATCGTCAAAATAATAGCAATCACGGCATCAGAAAAATTTTCTAATCTATTTTTAGTCATAGGTTTATTTAGCAGCCTTACCACAAATTTCCTTTTGGATTTTTGATTGAGTAGAAGTTATTCAATTTTATCTGATTTAACCAAATTACATTTAGCGCACAGCAAACGAATATTTTTTTCGGTTAAACTCGTTCCACCCTTAGAAAACGGCAAGTCATGATCAAAATGTAAATTTTTTGTAGCGCCACAAATAACGCATTTTCCATTATCCCGTTTCCAAACTTCTTTTTTTACCTCACTTGATATTATTCGATTATGAGCCAAATCAATATGAGTGCTGGCTTCAATATTTTGCTTATCGGACAACTTTAATGAAAAAACATATACATTTCTTTTTCCGTCATGCTTGACTTGATAATCTGTCAATTGAAAAAATCCCTTTAGCGACCAAACACCAGGGAGTATTTTTTCATAAACTTTAACCACTTCTGCATCCGACAGGCCTTTTTTAAAACGCTCTACCGCATTAATAAATTTTCCATTCTGTGTCGAAATGCCACTTCTTGTCTTACTAGGTTGATCAAATTCCTTTGGATTCATATCATGCGATGTTTTTGGTTCATCGTGTCCTTCATATTCAATTGTGATACTGTCCTCAAGAACTTTGTCTAAATAAGGCGCGTTAGATCGCCTAGACATTAAAATTACAGAATACTGAGGATTCATTCGAAAATTCATACCTCTTTGCAGGGTTTGAACATTTTCCATGTCACACATTTCGCGATATGAATAAATTTGATCTATCATAATTAAATAATTACAGTTGTCTTCTCATATAACATGGGTAGACAATCCTGCCTCATACGAAATTTGGTGCCATGGTTGTGTCCGGTACGAGCATCAAAGTCCACGAGGATTTTTCCTTCTCCCAAGGCCTTTAAGAATCCTTCAAAACTAAATTTCTGCAGCATCATCACTTTTGTATAGTGATAAAATTCCTTTTTCTGTTCGATTTTTACCTCGGCTTGCACATAAAAAGCGTTGAGCAGTTTTGTTCCAGCTTTGTGTTCTAAATCGTCAAAACCCCAGTATGGTTGTGGGTCAAGTTCATCAAGGCCAACACGTTTTTTTACCGATTCCAACCATGCTTTGTGCCGCAAGTCAACACTTTTTGCGTCGAACGAAATTAAAATTTTTCGCTCTTTCCGATCAATCACGACCTTGAAGCCACGATCGCTTCGAGATTGTCCGTGAATTGTTTGTCGGAAACTCATTTCTCCTTTCGGATATTTCTTACCATCCTCTTGGTGCGCCCAGCCATATTTTGGTAAAAGCACTTGCGGCACGAAACGAATCGCTCGCGGCGAGGGTTCAATATGAAAAAGCGTTGTTAGAGAAGATGAATTAAGTCGCTGTGCTTTCAATTCCCACTCTGCTGCGTTTGGTATCGGCAAATTATTTTCTTTAATACCCAGTAAATCCTCAAGCGTATTACCAATACCACCGACATTTCCTTGTCGTGCGCTTGACACAAAACCCATTACTGAAATATCTTTCAGTCTAGCTATCAGCTCAGGCTTTGTATAAGTTTTAGGTTTATTTTTCATATGTAGGTTGGAAAAATTTAGATTGTGATTGATGTTGTTTTATTCTTTTATTTGCCATATCGCAATACTCAGGGGAGATATCAATTCCTATATAATCTCGTCCAAAGTTTAATGCAGAAATTGCCGTTGTACCGGAACCCATAAATGGGTCCAGAATAATCTTTGCTTCTGTCGATCCGACAATTCTATCAATTAAACTAACAGGAAAAGCGGCGGGGTGGTCGTTATTCATTTCCTGCATAAATTCCCAAACATCACCATGAGCGTTTGCTTTTGCTTTCAAGCTAAACTTTGACTTGGCGATGAGATAGATAACCTCGTAAGTCGGCAAGAAATAACCGGGATTAAAATTGAGACCTCCTTTCCGTTTCCAAATAATAATTTGCCGAACAGGAAAACCGCTCACGATATCTTGGCGATCTTGTAATAAGCCGCCTTGCACACGCCACTTATGATTGTAAAAAATTGCCCCATTCTCTGGTATCAAGCGCAACATTTCAGCTAGACAGTCCCTTTGCCATTTCACATACTCATCGTGTGGCATGCAATCATTGTGATGCGAGTATCCTTTTTGCAATGCGGCGTTTGCCCATTTACCACCACGCCCATCTTTCATTCCGTTTCCGGTTGAGTTTTTAAGATTGTAAGGTGGTGAAGTAATAATTAAATCTACCGAGCCATCTGGTAACTCTTTCATAACATCAACGGCGGAACCGCAGATAATTTTATTTAGATATTTATTTTTTAAATCTGGCTTTTTCATAATTTTATTCCACCGAACAAATATTTTCCACATCGCGGCATGTAGACCACACTAGCTAAAATGGCTTCAAAGACGCGACATTTGGAGAAGAAAATAATAATCGAGTTCCAAATAATAGTCTACAAAAGTAATCCTACGCCAAGAGTTAAGTGAAGTAAATGGATTTTTTTTGCGATTCACTGTCGCCTCCCTTCTTATTTAATGTTAACTTAATGTTGCTATAAATTTACTTCACCCAATACTTGTTTTTTATTTTCTTATCTTCTTGCGCTTGGACTTCGAATTTGTCTTCTTTGCTTTTTTCAGCGAGCGCCTGCAACTGGCTTTCGGGCAGAGCATTAAGGTTTTTTAATTCTTCAAGCAAAAGTTCTTTGGTGTTTTTTTTGGGGTCATCCAGCACAATTCCTAGCAAAATATCTAGCATTTGCCCAATGCGTGGTCCGGGCTGAATTTTTAACGCATCCATCACATCTTTGCCGTTTACTTTCAGCATTCCCACGGAAATCGGGTCTTGCGACACTTTATCAATGATATATTTTAAGTGGCGTAGTTTGTAAGGTTCTGCCTTTGGTACGCCACTGCCGATTCTATCCGCTTCGCGAAGCTGTAGTAATTCATCAACATTTTCTGGGCCGATATTACGAATTAAACGCCGGACAGAAGATTCGGTCACTTCATCAACATTGTAGTAAAACATATGATAACGCACCAGCGCCACAATTTTTTGAATTTCTTTATTAGAAAAACACAGGCGTTTTAAAATGCCATACACCATTTTGGCGCCAATCATTTCGTGATTGTAAAAGGTGGCGCTGTCACCATTGCCAGATTTTGACCGTGGCTTTCCAATATCATGAAACAGCGATGCCAAACGCACTTCTAGGCTAAAATTTTTAGTAGCGGAATATTCTAAAGCCTTGAGTGCGTGCTGGTAACAATCATAAATGTGGTGCTTGTTTTGGGTGACGCCGTAGTTTTCTAAAAGTTCTGGCAAAATGTATTCTAGCAAACCAAAACCGCGGAGCATTTCTATTCCTTCATGCGCGCGAGGCGACATAATAATTTTTATAAATTCATCCCGAATTCTTTCTTGAGAAATGTTTTTTATCAGGGCGTTTTGCTTTTTGATGGCTTGGGCAGTTTTTTCTTCAATGGTAAAATCTAGCGTGGTAGCAAACCGTACGGCGCGCAAAATGCGCAAAGCGTCTTCAGAAAATCTTTCTTCGGCTTTGCCCACAGTTCTGATTATTTTGTTTTGTAAGTCTTCTTGCCCATCAAAGAGGTCAACAACTTTTGTAATTTGGGATTTGGAATTTGGAATTTCGATTGCCATTGCATTAACCGTAAAATCACGACGACTAACATCTTCTTCTAGCGTTTTTGCAAAGCGAACTTCATCAGGATGGCGATTATCAGAATAATTTGCTTCTTTCCGGTAGGTGGTAACTTCTATTTGAACATCTTCTACTTTAACGGTAACGGTTAAAAATTTGTTTTCATAAAAACTTTCAGGAAATATCTTTTGAATTTCTTCTGGCTTGGCGCTGGTAGTGATATCCCAATCCCTCGGCGCGCCGGAGCTTTTAGCGGAGGCGGCTTGGTTTTTTTGCATCAAAAAATCGCGCACGCATCCGCCGACGATATAAGCTTCAAAGCCTGCTTTTTGCAGATTTTGCAAAACAAATTGTACTTGTTTGGGAATAATCAACGTTTTAAATTCCAAATCACAATATACAAATTACAAACAAATTTAAACTTCTAAATCTAAAATTCTAAAATGAAATTTTGGTTTTTAAAAATTCAAATTTTGGTATTGTTTGTGATTTGTGATTTGTAGTTTGTAATTTAGTTATTCTAGCTTAAAGTTTGCCTTTTTTCAATTTTTCGGGTATTATTATAAAAACTTGCTCCACGAATCTGCGCATCACATAATTTTTTGCTCCGGTGGTGTCTGGCTACGCCAGATCTCGCGTAGCGAGAAAATTTTTCTCCTGCACTAACGTCTGCTCCCGTGGTGAAATGGATATCACGACAGGCTTCGAACCTGTTATTGGGAGTTCGAATCTCTCCGGGAGCACACACATTACCATTATTTTAAAATTGATACATGAAAAAACTTTTTTTAATTTTGTTAGTATCAGTCGTAGTAATGTCAGTGTTTTTCGCATTCTCTCCGGTGAATGCTGCGCCTGGGCCACTGGTAACCTGTGGAGGCACCGGACAACCAAGATGCGAATTAATAGATTTATTCGGACTAATTGAGAAAGCGTTTGAATATATTCTCTATATAGCTACTCCTATAGCGGGGCTCGTTGTTGTTTTTGGCGGTGTCTATATGGTAGTTTCTATAGGAAAGCCAGACCTCATCACCAA
>CAYYYT010000048.1:0-2509 GCA_964476105.1 uncultured Candidatus Saccharibacteria bacterium
GTGCGATTTTTCCTTGGTCACGCGCCAGTCACAAAGTGGGACGCCAGGGATATTACTATTCAAAACTTTTAGAACTTTCTGCTAAGCATCATTTTTCTTTAGAGGAACCAGTAAAAAATCTATCACCAAAAGTGATTGATATTATTTTGCGTGGTGACGGAGATTTTGAAGGAGTGATTGAAAATTTACAGCGCAGATATCGCGAAACTGACTCTGAATGGACGCGTGCCGAAATTGAGCAGTATATGATTGTGAAGCAGTGCGAAAAGTGTCATGGCAAACGGTTAAAGCCAGAAGTTTTAGCTATTACGGTGGAAGGAAAATCAATTTACGAAATGGTAACTATGCCAATTGATTCGGTCAAAGAATTTTTTGAAACTTTACCGAAATCATTAACTGCGGGCGAGCTGAAAATTTGTCAGCCGATTATGAAAGAAATTGTTGATCGAACCCAGTTTTTAATGGATGTGGGCTTAAATTATTTAAATTTAGATAGAAAAGCGGGTACGCTTTCTGGTGGTGAAGAGCAGAGAATTCGCCTGGCAACCCAAATTGGTTCCAAGCTTTCGGGAGTATTATATATTTTAGATGAACCTTCTATTGGATTGCATGCCAAAGATCAGCATCGTTTAATTGAAACATTATTGCAACTGCGAGATTTGGGAAACACGGTGGTAGTGGTAGAACACGATATGCAAACAATGTTAGCTTCTGATTGGATTATTGATATTGGTCCGGGAGCCGGAAAGCACGGAGGTAAGGTAATGTTTGCGGGTACGCCCAAGCAAATTCTTAAATCAAAATCATTGACGGGAGAATATTTATCAGGAAGAAAAACCATTAGCGATGGATTGATAAAAGAAAAGTCCGATAAAAAAGAACCTAAATATTTAAAAATTATTGGCGCTTCTGAAAATAACTTAAAACAGGTAGATGTTTCTTTTCCATTGGGTAAATTTGTTTGTGTGACGGGAGTTTCCGGATCAGGAAAATCTTCGCTCGTAAATGATATTTTGGCGCGCGCACTCTTAAAAAAGTTTTATCGTGCCAAAGAAGAACCCGGTAAACACCAAGAAATTTTAGGAACTGAACATATTAATAAAGTAGTATTAGTGGATCAGTCGCCGATTGGGCGAACTCCGCGTTCTAACCCAGCAACTTACACAGGAGCATTTTCTTTTATTCGAGATTTATTTGCCGAAAGCAAAGAAGCTAAGGTGCGAGGATATTCAGCTGGTAGATTTAGTTTTAATGTAAAGGGTGGACGATGCGAAGCGTGCGAAGGGCAGGGTCAGAAAAAGGTAGAAATGTATTTTTTGCCAGATGTGTATGTAGAATGTGAAGAATGTCATGGTAAAAGATATAGTCGGGAAGTTTTAGAAATTGATTACAAGGGTAAAAACATTTCTGATGTTTTGCATTTAACCATTGAAGAAGCGGCAGAATTTTTCAAACACATTCCTAGTATTTCTGACAAAATGAAGACCTTAAAAGAAGTTGGTCTTTCCTATATTGAACTTGGCCAAGCAGCTAATTCGCTTTCTGGCGGAGAAGCTCAGAGAATTAAATTGTCTACGGAACTTTCACGCCGAGGCACGGGAAATACGCTCTATATTTTAGACGAACCAACCACCGGACTCCACTTTGAAGACATTAAAAAATTAGTAGCTGTGTTGCGAAATTTGGTTAACCGCGGTAATACCGTTTTAACGATTGAACACAACGAAGATTTTATTAAATGTGTTGATTGGATTGTGGATTTGGGTCCTGAAGGAGGATTGGGTGGTGGTAGAGTGGTCGCCGAAGGTACTCCGGCAGAAATTGCCAAGAATAAAAATTCCTGGACAGGGAAGTATTTGCGATAATTTTTTTAAATTAATTTTTAGTGATATACTATTTTTATGGAACAGAAAAAAACTCTCATTATTTCGATGGTGGCGGGGTTTGGCCACTTAAAAGCTGGTGAAGCTTTGCTTGATTATGCCAAAGAATCTTTGCCCCAGCTTGATGTGTTGCATGTTGATATCTCTCAGATTGATCCTGCGTTTAAGCGATACGCAAAAATCTATGATTTTTTTGCTAAAAAATTCCCATGGTTTTGGGGTTTAATGTATCGCACGCTCAATATCAGAATTATTTCGTCTTTCGTAAAGCATACCAATATTTTTAGCTACATTATGAGTCCACATGTGGCGCGCTATATCAACGAGGTAAATCCTGGGTCAATTTTATTTACCAATGTGGTGCCGTTGCCATTATTTACCTTTGCCTTTCGCAGAAAATTTCCCAGAATTAAAATAGGAATTGTCGTTACCGATTATCATGGGCACGCCTATTATCATTTTGCTTCTATTGATTATTATTTTGTCGGTAATCAAACCGTAGCCGAGGATTTAATTCGAGCGGGTGTTGATTCAGATAAAATTTTTATTACCGGTATTCCAGTTTCGCCAGCGTTTTTTGTAAAACAAGATGTCATAGAGCTGAAGAAAAAATACGGACTAAAAAA
>CAYYYT010000048.1:2519-4648 GCA_964476105.1 uncultured Candidatus Saccharibacteria bacterium
CGGTGGCCTTACTAGTAGCTTCATTTAAAACCTCGGAAAGAGAATTGGTAAGCTTAATAGCTAAAATGTATGCGCGCTACCCAGAAGTAAACTTAATTGTTTTGGTCAATAATAACCAAGCATTTTATCAAGCTATTGAAAAATCATTTCCTGGGAAAGAAAATTTATTTTTAGTAAAATGGACTGACACGATGGCAGAATATATGAAAATTGCTGATGTGGTCATTGCTAAAGCTGGCGGACTGACGACTTCAGAATGTATGACCTTAAGAAAGCCAATGATTATGTTTCGGCCAACTCCAGGGCAAGAAGAATACAATGCTGAATTTATTGAAAAAAATAATTTTGGTAGAAGAGCGAGAAGTATTGATGATATTGTAAATTTACTGTCGGAAATTATTTTTATGTCAAAAAGACAGAAAGCTGATGCCAAAGAGCCAGTCAATCCAAGTAAGGAAATTTTTGAAAAAATAGTATAATAAAAGCGCACCGTTTTTTGGTGCGCAAAGAGGGTGGGGTTAGTGGAAAGAAGGGTGTAAAAATGCCTGAAGATCTTCAGGGCTTTGCACGAGACGACCTTCCGGAGGAACTTCATCAATCGGAGCAACGATGACGTGACGATTTCCTAACCAATGCCTGCCATTCAACTCCCTAATACCAAATCTAGAAACAACTTGGTGAGGTTTCTCCACATGTGCGTAGACTACTTGTTGTGTCACAGGACAGGCGATAGAGACTACCATGACCCTACTCCTTATTTAAAACCCTTTGAAAGAACAGTGATTTGCTTGCCGCGCCGAAGCCTTGGCGTAGGCGGGTGTAATATGATTATGATACTTTAAAAATTAATTGTCAATAAGAATTATTTATTACAATAAACTACCATGTATCAATTACCAACACACGACTTCAGTCGATTTAAAAAAATAGTCTTACAATTTTTAAATAATCGCTTGTTTCAAGTGGTTGTTTTAATAGTTGTTTTGGGTTTTGCAGGACTTACTTACGCCAATATTATTACCTTGGGCGGCGTAAAAAATCAAATTCGCCAAATGGCTTACCAAGTCTATGAAGACATTAAAGGTGACTTGGTAAAAAATTTAGTAAAAACTCCAGAGATATTACCTAGTGAACCCAAAGAAGAAAAATATGTTTCTGATATTTCTTACGAACAAGCTATTATTAACACCGTAGCTTCAGCATCGCCTTCAGTAGTTAGTATTGTGATTTCTAAAAATGTGCCGGTGTATGAACAGCAATTTATTAACCCCTTTGGCGATTTACCGGGTGTTAACATTCAAATTCCGCAAAATGTACAAAAGGGAACTAAATACCAAGAAGTGGGCGCTGGGTCAGGATTTATTGTTTCCGAAGATGGTTTAATTGTTACTAATAAGCACGTCGTGATTGATAAGAAAGCTGATTATACCGTTATCACTACGGATGGCAAAAAATACCCAGCTAAAGTGTTAGCGATTGATCCGGTAGAAGATTTGGCGATTATTAAAATTGAAAAAGCATTGGCTTTAACCCAGGAGGCACGAAAATTCCCAGCGATAAAATTGGGAAATTCAGATGGTATCGTGATTGGTCAGGGCGCTATTGCCATTGGAAATTCTTTAGGAGAATTTAAAAATACCGTTTCCGTGGGAGTAGTTTCTGGATTAGAAAGAACGGTTTCGGCCACAGGAGGCGATGGATTTTCGGAAACACTAGAAGGCATTATTCAAACCGATGCCGCCATTAACCCAGGAAATTCCGGCGGTCCATTATTAAATTTAAAAGGTGAAGTTATTGGGGTAAATACCGCTATGGCTAATGGCGCACAGACGATTGGTTTTGCTATTCCTATTAATGTTGCCAAGCGTGATATTGCTCAGGTGCAAGAAAAAAATAAAATTGTCTATCCATTTTTGGGAGTCAGATATGTTTTAATTAACGATTCGGTGAAAGAAAAGTATAAGTTATCCGTGAGTGATGGTGCCTATGTTGCGCCGTCCACTGATCAATCAGCTATTGTTAAAGATTCGGCAGCCGAGAAAGCAGGTATTAAAGAAAAAGATATTATTTTAGAAGTAAATGGCGAAAAAATTACGGAGGATAATTCTATGGCAAAAATCATTCAACGC
>CAYYYT010000049.1:0-2410 GCA_964476105.1 uncultured Candidatus Saccharibacteria bacterium
ATGGATGGTCGTATTGTAAATGCTGTAAATAATGGCGAGATAATACTTGATTCTTCTGATTTAACAGCAAATACAAAAAACGAGAGATTAAAAAATCTTCTTGAAAAAGAAGTATTTTTATCAAAGGTTAGGGAGAATCAGGCGCATATAAAAGTAATGCTTGAGAAAGATTCGGGCAAGCTTGGAATTAAAAGAGATAATATTTTTAAAAAAGATTCAGTAGTTGTAACTGAGAAAGGACAATACTTTTTGAGATGTCTGTTAAATAATTTTATAAATAATAATACAATTGAATACAGTTTGTTCAATTACTGGTCAGGTAAGAAAATCATTAAAAAGAACATGCATATATTGATCAGTATTCCAACGATAGATAATTCTTGGGCTGAACTATATGCAATTAAATTTGAAGATCTTATAAAAAACAAACCAATGTATTTAATGGTCTCTGTTGATACAAAAAAGTGCATGGACCGATCTGGTAATATTTATAATTTATATAGTTTAGAGCAGGCAAAAAATGAATTTTCTGATGGAAATGCAAATATAAATGAAAGATTATCTTATAATTGGAAAGATTTAATAAATAAAGAATGTAGTGATGAGATTGAAATTCAAAAAGAGGTAAAACAACAGGAAACATGGATTTTTATTGATAAATTTCTACAATGGAAAAAACAATTTTCAATTGATGGAAAAGATGTTGTTGATTACATAGTATCTAGTTCTGGTGGATGTGATGTTTTATTGAAATATTCAGGCGGAACAACGCAAAAGTTAGAACTAGAACACGATTGGAAAAATTATATAGACCATAAACATCCTGAAAATAACGCATGGTCTGGTGCCTGGCTATTTGCCGAAGAAGAGTGGAATCCAGATCTAATAATTAAATTATTTGAACCGCTAAAGAAAAAGCACGGTGATAGAATACCAGATGTCTTCTTGTGTTTTAAAAATGGAGAAAGAAAAGCTTACAGAGCAAATTGGGATAATAAAAATTTCACTGAAATATCCTTGTCTTTTTAATTTAACTTTTTATATTTAGAACTTTTACTCCGTCTATATCTTTTAGTCGCTTTTTCATTATTTTAAAGAATTCTTGATCATTTTCTATATTTATAGAATTTCTTTTCATGGAATCAGCAACTTCTGCCAAAGTTCCACTACCAGCGAAGCAATCAAGCACTAAATCTTTTTCGTTAGTAAAAATTCTCATTAAATGTTCAATTACCTTTTTGGGTTTTTGTGTTGGGTGTGCCGTTCTTTCTCTTCCCATACAAATTGGTGTTTGAATAAAATTATGCATCTCATTTTGCTTTGAAAAATTAAATGTGTAAGATATTTTTTTATTATCAAAACCATGCGTAGCCCACAAAATAGCTTCACATGAAGATAAAAAACCATTCTTCCTAATTTGTGGGGCAGGATTTGTTTTGTGCCAAATTATTGTGGCGTGATGTTTAAATCCTAATCTTTCATATATACGCTTTATATCACTTATATATTCCAATTTTGAAAATACTAAGAGATTTCCATTTTCTTTTAAAATAGGAGTAACCAATTTCAACCATTCTTCAGTAAATTTTAAGTAATCATTGTTGCTAAAATAATCCCATTTTCCAAAATCGGAAGACCTCGCTTTTCTACCCTTGAGAATCTTGGTATTTTTATTTGCTGTATTATAAGGTGGATCGACAATAACAGCATCAATTTTGTTTTTTATTGTTGGCAATACTTTAAACACATCGCCTTTTATTAAATAATGTTTATTCATATAATTTTATGTATTTTTGATTCTCAATTCAGCTAATTTAAAATAATCTTTGTCTAATTCAGTTCCTAGGTATTTTCTATTTAATTTTTTTGCGACAACAGCCGTTGTTCCAGACCCCAAAAATGGATCAAATACTATCCCATTCTTCTTGGATGTGGATAGAATAATTCTTTCCAACAGCCATTCTGGTTTTTGTGTTGGATGTATCCTTTTTCCGCCAGCTGTTTTACCTTTTGCCCAAATAGAGCGCATTTGTTTGCCTCCATTAATTTTTTTCATATCTTCATAATTAAAGATATTGCCTTTGTCTTTTCTTGCCCATAAGAAATTTTCATGATCTGCAACAAATCTTGTACAAGATAAATTCGGTGTGGCATCAGTTTTATGCCAAAGTATCTCATTTAATATCTCGAATCCGATTTTTTCCAATAAATAGCCAGTCAAATGTATATTGTGATATGTGCCAGCAACCCAAATTGAGCCCGTTTTTTTTAATATTCTAAAAGATTCTCTGAGCCAATTTTCTGTGAATTTCTCGAAGTCATCTTTTTCCATTTTGTCCCAATATCCTTTGTCTGTATTAAGATCTTTACCACCTGTTTTTGAAAATTTCATTTTAAAACTTTTCTTACT
>CAYYYT010000049.1:2510-4409 GCA_964476105.1 uncultured Candidatus Saccharibacteria bacterium
CCTGCCGCTATAACCCCAACAATAGGTATTTCAATGAGTTTCTCTGTCTTATTTAACTCAATACCTCTTGGTTTGTTTTTAGACTTATTTAAATAACCCTTTTTCTTTAACGCATCAATGTGTTGGTGTACTGTTGATTCAGATGATAATTTGAAATGTTTTTTAATTTCTTTCAAGGAGGGAGCAAATTCATTTTTTAACTCATATTTTGATATGAAATCTAAAATTTGTTTTTGGCGTTTCGTTATCATGTATGATATTATATCATAGTAATACCGAAACAAAACCGAAAAGTTATCCACATCAATGACAAGAATCAAATTAAAGGTAAATAAATTACTTGAAAAGTCTAGAGACTCTGCTTTATTAGCAGTGGAAATTTACAATAAGCCAAGAACTGCCTTCCGATCAAGTGGTTATATTGTTTTGATGTCAATAGCTTGGACTTCTCTTTTGCATGCAATTTTTGAAAAGAAGAATGTCTCTTATTTCTATAAAAAGAATAAGGTAAGGTATCAAATGATAGATGGCGAAAGGCGTGCTTGGGACTTATCTGAATCAGTTAAAAAATACTTTACCGATTCCAATAGTCCTGAAAGGAAAAATCTTGAATTTTTTGTAAAATTAAGAAATAAAATTGAACATCGATTTGTCCCAGAAATCGATAAGGATATTTTTGGAGAGTGCCAAGCCATGCTTATAAATTATGAAAATATAATAACTAAAGAATTTGGAGAGAATTTTGCAGTAAATGAAAATTTGGTTTTTGCACTTCAATTTTCAAAACTTCTTCACCCAAAACAAAATGAAATTGTTAAATTAAAACAAGGTAAAGAGTATAAGGATGTTAGAAAATTTATTAACCAATACCGAAGAACACTTAAAAAAGAGGTGGTGGAAAGCATGAATTACAATTTTAGAGTTTTTCTCATTCCGAAAGTCGGAAATCATAAAAATTCGTCTGATTTTACTCTTGAGTTTATTAAATATGATCCTGCTAACCCGATTGAATTTGAAAAATACCAAAAATTATTAGTTGGGATAAAGGAGAAGCAGGTTTCGTATGATGGAATGAAAGCTGGTGCGGTTGCAAAAGCAGTTTATGAAAAACTAAAGGATAAAATGCCACAAAATTGGAAATTTAATCCGAGCTCTCATCATGTTAGATGCTGGAAACATTATAAAATAAGACCAGAGAATGGGAGTAAAAATCCAGAAAATACTAAAACTGAATATTGTTTTTGGGATAAAACTTTTAGTCAATATGGCTACACACAACGATGGGTTGATTTTTTGGTGAAAGAACTTCAGGACAAAAAAACATATAAAAAAATAATGTTAACAAAATAAGGGAGCCCCCGCTCGCACCCCTATCGTCCTTGCGAGCGGGGTTTTGCGCACACGCGAACGGGAGGGTGGGTCAAGTGTGCATGTATTCCGCCTCGGACATTTCCGCTATGAGCGTCCATGGCTAAAGGATGAGCGCCGACGTAATCTTGCAATACGAAATCTAGTAGCGAAAGCGACACCACAAAACGTGGATATGAAAACGAGGATGGGGGTTGTGCGAGCCGGTTGGTCGAGCCCTGCCGAGACGAGGCGAAGCTGGGGGAAGGATTCCTTCCTTCCCCCAAACAGCTGGCGCCCGAGCTCCGGCACCGCAGTGCCGTAGAGCGAGGAAACGCGCCAAACCTAGACATCTAGGCGCGAGTAGCCATAGCGGAAATGTCCGAGGCGGATGTCGAGGATGGACCCCTTTAGATATGGACGAGAAAATGATAAAGTACATGTACGAGACCTTTGTGCATTTAAGAATTCCGTCGTTTCCTTTCTTAAAAGGAAACCCGCCCGAAGCCCCATCGCCATACCTTTTCAAAAAGAATCCCCCCCCGCCAAACA
>CAYYYT010000050.1:0-4379 GCA_964476105.1 uncultured Candidatus Saccharibacteria bacterium
AATTGTGAAGCCTGAAGAACCTTTGCAAATGCTGGTAACTTCTATCGCCGCTGATAATTTTAAGGGCCGAATTGCGATTGGAAAAATTTCTTCCGGTAAAATAAAGGCTGGTCAAGAAGTAATGCAGATTAATCGCCAGGGAGTGATGCAAAAATATCGCTTAACTTCACTTATGACTTTCTCTGGTCTTGGAAAAGCAGAAACTGATGAAGTGGTTGCTGGAGATATTTGCGCGATTTCAGGAATTGCTAATGCAACTATTGGTGAAACCATTGCCGACCCCGAACAACCAAAAGCCCTGCCTGTTATTCATATTGAAGAACCAACGGTAAAAATGACCTTTATGGTTAATAATTCTCCGTTTGCTGGAAAGGAAGGAGAATTTTGCACTTCCCGACAAATTCGCGAAAGACTCTTTAAAGAATTAGAAACCGATGTTGCTCTTCGCGTTGAAGACACAGAGGCTGGCGGAAATTTTGGTGGCGCCGGTTCTAGCTGGATTGTTTCTGGCCGAGGAGAGTTGCATTTAGCTATTTTAATTGAACGATTACGACGCGAAGGATATGAATTTCAAGTTTCTCGCCCTCAGGTAATTGCGCGAGAGATTGATGGCAAAATGATGGTGCCTTACGAAAAGGTATTCATTGAAGTTCCAGAACAATACCACGGCGCCGTTATTCAAAAATTAGGAAGTCGCAGGGGAGAATTAAAGCAAATGCATAGCCACGAAGGTACGGTATTTTTGGAATTTACCATTCCAACCAAGGGACTCTTTGGCTACCGCAGTGAATTTTTAACTGACACTAAGGGATTAGGAATTATGAACACGAGTTTTCATGAATATATGCCTGACCCAGGCGCTTGGCGCGAACGATCTAACGGATCGCTTATTGCTAGCGAAAGTGGAGTTACCAATTTTTATGGACTTATCAATGTGCAAGATCGTGGAACACTCTTTTTAAATCATGGAATTCCAGTCTACGAAGGACAAGTGGTTGGACAAAATTCACGATCAGAAGATATTCGCGTGAATGTTTGTAAAACTAAACAACTTTCTAACATGCGATCAAAGGGAGAAGGTTCTGACGAACACTTTAACACTCCAAAAACTATGGGTCTTGAAGAGGCTCTAGAGTATATTGGTGATGATGAATTGGTGGAAATTACACCACAAAATATCAGAATTAGAAAAGTCTATCTTACTGAAATCGCTGAAAAGCAAGCTAAACGCGAAATGAAAGGAAATTAAAATCAAAAAAGTCGCCCTCAGGCGACTTTTTGTTGCATTGACAATAATTAAAATTATGATATTATTTTAAATACCATTGTTAGATCGTTCACATTTCAATCACAGGGAGAATTGTCGTGAAGAATTTATTTATTTTTGGAATTCTGCTTTTTGGTCTCGGGAATGCTTTGAGTCTCATCGCAGAACGCGTCAATGATGCCATTGCCAAAAACAGTATGAATGGAGCCAAAGACAAGGCAGAATTTGAAATCAAAGAAGCAAAAGCTTTTGCGCGTCAAATTTCTGCCGAAGAGAGTTGGAAGGTCTTGGATAAAATTGGCCAGGAGGACGGCGGACTTGCAATTTCGTTGTCAGCCAAAGAACATCGACTGAATTCTTCGCGCATTTGGCTGAGAATTTACAAGACGCATCATTTCCTTGATGAGTTTGAAGCTCTCTCTTTGGAGCAGGAAATTCGCCTCATTAGTTTGCCATGCCAAGATTCATTGTGGCGAGGCCAAAAAGAATCGTACCTGGCGCCGGAAAATAAAAGAACGGTACAGTACTTCGCCAATCACTACGGCGAATAAAACAATCAGGTGGCGAAAGTCACGAAAAAGGGGTGGTCACCAAGACTACCCCTGTTTTTTTACTTTAAAATTACTTACAATAGATTTATGAACAAACAATCTATTGTTTTAGGCGGAGGATGTTTTTGGTGCACCGAGGCAGTTTTTAAAATGCTCAAAGGTGTTGTTTTAGTGCAATCAGGCTATGCCGGAGGCACTACAAAAAACCCAACCTATGAAGAAATTTGCTCTGGCAAAACGGGTCACGCCGAAGTGATAAAAATTGATTATGATGCCGATAGTATTTCCTTAGAAACACTGCTAACCGTTTTCTTTGCGACACACGATCCAACCACCAAAGACAGGCAAGGCAATGATGTGGGCACACAATATCGATCTATCTTATTATGCGACAATCAGGAACAAATAAAAATTTGCGAGCAATTTATTCAAAATTTAAACGATTCCTCTGAATTTGGCGCGCCAATCACTACTGAAATAAAATTATTGGATGTGTTTTATCCAGCCGAGGACTATCATCAAAATTATTACCAAGAAAACAAAAACCAACCCTATTGCCAAGTCATTATTAATCCAAAGCTAGCCAAGGTTCAAGAAAAATTCGCTAGCTTATTAAAAAACTATGAATGAAGAAGATTTAAAAAAACAATTAACTCCGGAACAATTTCATGTTTTGCGAGAGAAGGGAACTGAAAGACCTTTTAGCGGAAAATATGTCCATCGCACTGAAGACGGAAATTATGTTTGCATGGTTTGCCAGAATCCGCTTTTTTCTTCTGACGCACAATTTGATAGCGGAACCGGTTGGCCAAGTTTTGATAAACCTATTAAGGGCTCCGTAAAATACCAAGAAGAACCCGATGGTCGCACCGAAATTATATGCGCCAAATGTAATTCTCATTTAGGGCATGTCTTTGACGACGGACCCACTGCCACCGGTAAGCGATATTGCATCAATTCGGTCTGTCTTGATTTAAAAAAATAAATTATTCTATGCAAAATACTACACCAAATCCTGCTCCGGAAGACGAAAAGTCTCTGGGGGTTAAAAAGAATGTTTTTATCGTTGGGTTTTTAAGTTTCTTTGGCGGAATTAGCCAAGATATTTTTTCGCCCATTTTACCCATTTATTTAACTTCGGTACTAGGATTTGATAAGGCTATTATTGGCGTCGCCGAAGGCATTGTTTCAGCCAGTTCCTATATTTTTAAAATTATTTCTGGATATTTATCAGATAAATTTAGTCGGCAAAAACCGATTATTTTTCTGGGTTATTTTCTTTCTATGCTTGCGCGCGTAGCACTCGTTTTTGCTGGTAGCATTGGAAGTGTAATCTCATTAAGACTTCTTGATGGCGCAGGAAAGGGGATTAAAGACCCACCCAAAGATGTTTTAATTGCTGGTTCATCTAAAAAAGGTAATCGTGGCAAGAGTTTTGGCGTAGCGCGAATGCTGGATACTCTAGGATCAGTTGCCGGACCATTAGTACTTTTTGCCTTGCTCTACTTTTTTAAAGATAGTGCGCTCGTATATCATCGAATTTTAATTTTCTGCGCGGTGCCACTGGTTATTACACTTTTATTAGTTTTTGCTCTCAAAGAATTACCAAAACCAGCACCAAAAGAAGCAGAGGAAATCTTGCGTCAACCACTCCCTAAATCATTTTACCTTTTCTTAGGAATTATTATTATTTTCACCATCGGAAACTCTTCTGATGCCTTTTTAATTTTGCGCGCTAAAAATGTTGGCTTAACGCTTCTACAAATTCCTTTAGTGATTGCTCTCTTTAATTTTGTCTATGCGTTAGCCTCCGTACCATTTGGATCACTTTCAGATAAAATTGGCCGAACCAAAACATTAATTATTGGTTGGCTCGCTTTTGCTATGGTTTATTTTGGTTTTGCTACAACCACTCACACCTATGCCATTTGGTTTTTATACGCCTTGTACGGTATTTATTATGCGACAAGCGAAGGAGTTTCTCGCGCTCTTTTAGCTGATATGGTCGAGCCTAATCATCGCGGAAGAGCCTTTGGTATCTATGGCATGACCATTGGTTTTACCGCATTACCAGCCAGCATTTTGGCAGGATTTTTGTGGGATCGCTTCGGCGCGCAAGTTCCATTTTATTTTGGCGGAGTAATGGCGTGCCTTGCCTTAGTATTACTTTTCATTTTTTCTAAAAAGTTAAGTCAAAGCAGGGGAGTCTAATAAAAAATATTATGTCACTTTAAAAACCGCTCACGGGCGGTTTTTGGTTTACGGGGCTAGACAAAAAATAAAAATAATATATAATGCAACTATTAGGCGTTTGTTATCGTGTTGTGTTTCTCGGGAGGTCTGCCCGTGCGTTGCATGGGGCTGGTCCTATCGCCTTAATCAGTATTAAAGATACGTGTCTTTAATCAGACCTCCCTTTTGCTCTTTCGTAATCGATATGGAGCCGTCAGTCGTAACAGACTGGCGAACTAATTACTGCAAGCTCAATGCCTGCACGCGATTATTCGTGAGACTCCCGGGTGGGCTAACTTCACCGTGTTTTAGACTCCGGCTCCATTTTT
>CAYYYT010000051.1:0-4365 GCA_964476105.1 uncultured Candidatus Saccharibacteria bacterium
TTTATCAGTTCTTACTAAACCATTTCACTTGAGAGGAATCTTTTATGGACAACTACGATGTAATTATTGTTCCGGTGATACATGAGTGGGCGCAAAAAATTCAAGGAACCACTTATCTTTCCCTGGATGCAAAAATGATCGTGGAGGCAATAGACCTTTTGTCGCGACGATCAGAAACCCTTCTTCCATTCATTATTTCCGGAGGATCGGGGCATGGCATTTTTCATGATAATAACGGCTTATTTGGAAAGCATCATTCCAGAATCAAAGAGCCTATTTTTTCATTCGATTCCTATGCTAAGGCCGATAACGCAACACCTCTAGCATTGGCTTTTAAGGAAGAGCTAGTCGCTTGCCGGCAGATGCCAGAAAGAATCATTTTCACAGAAACGCTTTCACTCTTTGAAGATGAAAGCGCACAAGCCGTAGGCATGATTCTTGGTAATCGGTTTGATTCTCTTTGGGAAGGTAAAAAACCAAAGATTGGTCTTTTGACGCGCCTCTGGCGAAAGCCAATTCTTACGAGAGCCTACGAAAATCAAGGAATTCACACAAGCCCCATTTTTGTTGAAGATGTTCTTGCAAGACAAGGCAGTGCTTGGACAAGCGAGATTTCTCGCTATTACGCCGATGAGTCCCAAAATCGCCTCGTTGAAGGCTTTACTGTTACCGAATTAATGAGCCATATTCATAGCGGAACATCGGTTGGTGAACTGCTTTGGCGCAAATGGCAAGATCCGAGAAAAATAAATGGCGCGCGAGTGCGTGCGGAAAATAAGTATCAAGCAGCTGAAAGACTTGGTCTTGGGCGCGATAATGCTGACAATGTAGAGACGGTCTAAGGCTTGATCGAGCCTAAAAATCACCCGGTCATTTTTCTGACCGGGTTTTTATTAACAAAAAAATCCGAAATGAGTTCGGATTTTTAGTTTGTGCTCCCACCAGGATTCGAACCTGGAACCAATTGCTTAAAAGGCAACTGCTCTACCGTTGAGCTATAGGAGCATATCTTACAAATTACATATTAACCTAAAAATAAATTTTTGTAAATATTCATTGAAAAAAATAAAGAAAAGCGGTATTATTTTTATATGAACAAAATGGTTGCGCTGGAAAATTTACGCCAAGAAATGCTTGGTGATAAAAAATTGCCACTAAAAACTAAACTTATTTTTGGCGAAGGAAGTCCAAAAAGCAAGATTCTTTTTATTGGTGAAGCACCTGGCGCCACAGAAGAAGAGCAGGGAAGACCATTTGTTGGCAGGTCCGGTCAATTATTGCGTCAATGCATACGCGCTATTGATTGGAAAGAAGAAGATGTTTACATTACCAATATTGTAAAACGTCGACCGCCAGAAAATCGCGACCCACTGCCAAGAGAAATTGCTTTCTACAAACCGTATCTAGAAAAACAAATTCAGATTCTTCAGCCCAAAATTATTGTCACGCTGGGAAGGTTTTCTATGAATTTCTTTTTACCCGAAGCAAAAATCACGCGCGACCAAGGAAAACTTTTTAAAGTAGGGAATTGGAGCGTTTTTCCTATACTGCACCCAGCATTTGCTTTGCGTGGAACTCGCGCCATGAAAAATTTTAAAGAAAGCTTTGAAAAACTAAAAGCTATTAGCTATAAGTTGTAAACTAGTCACGGGCCCATAGTAAATCGGCATTACGCGTCCATGGCATGGATGAGGGCGGGGTTCGATTCCCCGTGGGTCCACCCCGTTAGAAAGAGGATAAACCCTCTTTTTTTGTTACATTTTTACCAATCAGCGAAACTATTGACATAGATTAATAAATATGATATTATTTCTTTATAGTAAAAAGATCTAATATAGGTTAAAATATATTAAAAATGACTAAAAATACTTCTTATATTATCAGTTTTGTAGCCTGCCTTTTGGTAATGGCGGTTTTTGCCGTTGTAGCGCCTCAAAATGCTTTAGCTGCTTATACTTGCAACTCTGATAGTCAGTGTGGAGCGAGTGGATTCGTTGGTCAGCAATACTGTCAGGGAAACAGTCTTTTTGGAGACTTCGTAACTTATTACTGCAATAATCCCGGAACCAATTACTCAAGTTGCACGAGCAATAAATCTCGACAAATTGTGAGAACTTGTAATTCCGACCAAGTCTGCAAAGACAATCTTTGGTTTATCGGATGTGCTTCGCCCTATGATAATGTAGGAGGCACCAACAACAATTCTAATTATAATAATTATAACCCATACAATTCTTACAATCCTAATGGCGGATATAATCCGTATTATAATTACAATACTAACAACTCTGATTACTTGCGATGTTCTGGTAATACCGTTTTTTGGTTTGACCAATATGGCAATAAAAAATCAATTTACCAAGAATGCGCCTATAATCAAACTTGCCAGAATAACACCTGCGTAACTAATACCTGCACCTCGCATGCAACCAAAGGATGTATTAATGGCTCTGTATACTGGTACAACTCTTGCGGAACTCAACAAGAAATGTATCAAAACTGCACAGGCTCTGGCTTAACCTGCCAAGAAGGTACTTGCGTTGCGTCTTCAGGAACTAGCGCGCCTCAGCCACAAATTTCTTACATTAAAGTTAAAACGAATGAAAATCTTACGATAAGCCTCTTTGGCAAAAAGGATGCTGAAGCAATGTCTTTGCGAAAAGAATTAACTTTGGCAACCAGTGATGTTATTGATTTTGTAGTGGTTGTTAAAAATACCTCTGATAAAGCACTAGATAATGTGATGATAAAAATTGATCCAACCGAAAAAATTGCTAACCTTTCTAATATCAAAATTGATGCTACGGATTCAAAAGAAAATTTGATTAATGGTATTAATTTAGGAAGCTTAGCAAAAGGCGCATCTAAAGTTATTACCTTTAACGGAACCGTTGTTACTCAAAACATTCAAAGCGGTGTGAAGATTTTAGGAACCGTAACCGCTGGAAAAATAACTGACAATGATTCTTTGGTGGTTAATGTAGAGTCAAGCACTATTACCGCCAACTCAACAGAAAGTAAAAATACAGCTTCTGTAGAAAATTCTTCTCTCATGACATTCATTAAAAAATGGTATGTCTGGGGAATCCTCATTATTGTATTAATCTTTTTATTCGTGATTATTTTTAGGAGATTATCATCGAATGTCTAGTAGTATCTAACAAAAAACAGCCCAAAAGGGCTGTTTTTTGTTCATTGAATAAATGACCTTTTTTTGATATAGTTAAGACCATGGAGATTAAGAAAAAAGCCACTGTTTTTGAATTTACTTCCTATGAATTTGAACCCGAAAAAAAGCGGGTAGTTTTTCATTATGCGACAAAATTTTCACGTGGCGAAACAATGCATTTTACCGAAGCTATTCTTCTGCCAAACATCCCAGAATTAAAACATATTTCTCAAAATCTCATTACTAAAACTCTAGAAGATTTGCATTTGGCATTGGGAATTAGCTACTACAAATTTTATTGTGCGACAAAAGTTTCCTTGCCTTATCAACTTTCAAAATCAGAAGCAGATTTTTGGAACACGGTTTATAAAAAGGGGTTAGGGGAATTTTGGTATCAAAATAAACTTAATCCAAAACAAGCACCTGTTTTTCCCTACAAAAAAAACATAACACGCGCACCAGAGATCTTGCCTAAAAATAAAAAATATTTAGTAGGAATTGGGGGAGGAAAGGATTCTATTGTTGCTCTAGAGCTTTTAAAAGAGCAGGGGTTTGATGTAACTTCATTTTATATTAAAACCAATCAGAAGAGCTCTTTAGTTCAAAATGTTATTACAAAATCCAATACCAAAAGCATTATCCTAGAACGACATTTAGATTGGCAAGTTCATCAAGCACATCAATACAATGGCCATGTACCAGTTTCAGCAATCTATGCTTTTTTAGGAAACCTAACCGCTGTTTTGTATGACTACAATTATATCGTCGTTGGCAATGAATACAGTAGTAATTTTGGCAACACTCATTACCAGGGACTTTTGATTAATCACCAGTGGTCAAAGTCATTTGAATTTGAAACTCTCTTTCAAAATTATGTTCGCGCGCGAATTACCCCAAGCATTACTTATTTTTCACTGTTGCGAAATTTTTACGAAATTCGCATCGTCCAGCTTTTTACAAAATACCCAAATTATTTCCCATATTTTTCTAGTTGTAATGTAAATTTCCAATTTAAAAAAGAGGATGAGACGCTTTGGTGTGGGAAATGTCCAAAGTGTGTTTTTGCTTTTATTTTATTATCGGCCTTTTTAAAAAAAGAAAACCTCCTTGCAATATTTGGCAAAAATTTATACCAAGACGAATCACTCCTATCGCTATTTAATGATGTCTTAGGTTTTGGAACCATGAAGCCTTTT
>CAYYYT010000052.1:0-4224 GCA_964476105.1 uncultured Candidatus Saccharibacteria bacterium
ATTGTCTCGCGCGCAAATTATTTAATTTTACCAAGATTTAGTAAAGCGATTTCCAATTATTTCTTTGGAAGATCCATTTTCCGAAAATGATTGGGAAGGATTTAAAGAAATAAAACAAGCTTTGCCAGAAACTACCATTATTGGAGACGATTTAACCACCACTAACATTGAAATTATTCGTGAGGCTGAAGGGAAAAAGGCTTGCAACGGAATTATTATCAAGCTTAACCAAATTGGAACCGTTTCTGAAACCATTGATGCGGTTAACTTAGCAAAAAGCTATGGTTGGAAAATTATGGTTTCTCATCGAAGCGGTGAAACTATGGATAACTTTATTGCGGACTTTGCGGTTGGTGTGGGTGCAGATTTCATTAAAACCGGAGCTTATACCAAACCAGAGCGCGTGGTAAAATATGACCGACTTTTGGAAATTGAACAAGAACTTAAATAACGAGTGATTAGTGGTTAGTGATTAAGTGGCTTAGTTTTATCTTAATCACTCAATGACTTAATAACTCAATCACTTAATTATATGGCAAAACTATTTTTATTACGGCATTTAAAGAGTCAATGGAATAAAGATGACCGCTTTGCTGGCTGGGTGGACAATCCATTATCAGATGAAGGTCGCGCGCAGGCCGAAGGCATCGCTAAAATTTTAGCGCCACAAAAAATTGATGTGGCTTATTCTAATGCACTCGTGCGATGTTTGGAAACCATTTTGCGCGTTTACGAAAGAATTGAAGGAAAATATCCATTATTCTTGCATGTTGATGGTGGAAAAATGCAGGAATGGGGAAATTATACGGGAAATAACATGGGAGAAGTTCCATTTTATGTGACTGAGAAATTAAACGAACGATATTATGGACAAGTGCAAGGATTAAACAAGGCTGAAACCAAACAAAAATATGGCGAAGAGTTAGTTCAGCGCTGGAGAAGGGGATATAAAGACACTGCACCAGGCGGAGAAACGATGGAAGATACCTATCATCGCGTAGTCCCATTCTTTGAAGAATCTATTTTGAAAGATTTAGAATCTGGTAAAAATGTTTTAGTGGTTGCCAGTCACAACAGCTTGCGCGCCATCGTAAAACATATTGAACATATCTCTGACGACGACGTGGCAAAGCTAGAATTGCCTTTTGGCGCGTTGGTAGAATATGGTTTTGAAGGTGGAAAATTCACTAAGTTGCAATAAATTATCGCTGGGATATAATAAAGGAACAAATTAACTATCTTGCAAAAAAATATGCGTATTTTTTTGCAAACAAAGTCCATGCTTAAAAATATGATACAAAAGTTGAACAAAGATTCAATTTCAGTCATTGTGGCTGTTATTGCAATTGTGGTAGTAACGGTTTTGGCGTTTGCCGGATCTAACCCAACTCTTAATAAAGTACTTTCTTCTATTAATTTAGGAAATTCTAATGAAATAGTAGCAAAAAATGTGGTTGATTATTTAAATAAGAATGTGTTGCAGAATGGTCAAACCGCTACGATTACCAGCGTAGGAGAAGAAAGTGGTTTAGTTAAAATTGGTTTAAAAATCGGTACTAATTCCTATGATAGTTATGCAACTCGCGATGGAAAATTACTGTTCCCAGAAGCTTTGAAATTAACGGCTGATAATTCTGCTCCAGTGGCTACTAATTCAACTGAGCCAACCACCGTTAAGCCAGCTGATCTTAAAAAAGTTGATAACTCAAAATTAGATGTGTTTGTGGTTTCTCGCTGTCCTTTTGGTTTGCAAATTCAGCGCGCTGTGGCTGAGGCATTAAAAACGGTTCCAAGTTTAGCAAATTATATTGATGTTAAATATATTGGCCAAGCAAATGGCAATAGTATTACTTCTATGCATGGTGATGCGGAAGCTAAGGAAAATTTGAGACAAATTTGTATTCGCCAAGAACAAAAAGATAAATACTGGCCATATGTTGCTTGCCAAATGAAGAGTGCTGACGCCGCTGACAAATGTTTAGCTTCAACGGGAGTTGATACCGCTAAATTAAATGCTTGCGTTGCTGATGCAAATCGTGGAGTTGCTTATGCAAAAGAAGACTTTGCTTTGAATGAAAAGTTTAATATCCAAGGATCTCCAACTCTTATTTTAAACGATCAACAAATTTCAGAATTTGATTTTGGAGGAAGATCAGCTGAAGCAATGAAAAAGTTAATCTGTGATTCTTCAACCAACGCTCCAAGTTTTTGTTCAACTAAATTAAGCGAAGCTCAAGCAGCAGCCGCTTTTTCAACAACCTACTCAACTGACAGTTCAACGGCTCCTTCAACGGTGGCAACAGCAGATTCTGGCGCGACTGGAGCAAATTGTGCCCCAGCTCAATAAAAATTAAAAAATAATTCTTATGGTAACTATTTATTCAACACCAACTTGTGTTTATTGTAATAATTTAAAAAAGTATCTTTCAGAAAAAAATATTGGCTATCAAGAAATTGATGTTGCTTCTAATGAACAAGAATTAGAAAAAATGGTGGCAATTTCTGGTCAAATGGGAGTGCCAGTGGTAGAAATTGATGGCAATGTGGTTATTGGTTTTGATAAGGAAAAAATTGATGAACTTCTAAACTTAAAATAATATGGCAAAAATTGCAATTAATGGTTTTGGGAGAATTGGTCGCCAAGTATTCAAAAGAATTTTGGAAAAATATCCTCAACTTGATGTGGTGGCGATTAATGATTTAACTGATACCAAAACACTGGCGCATCTTTTAAAATATGACTCTAATTACGGAGTTTTGGACGCCGAAATTTCCCACGAAGAAAAAGCCATTTTGGTTAATGGTAAAAGCTATACGGTTTTAGCAGAAAAAAATCCTGAAAAATTACCTTGGAAAGATCTAGGCGTAGATGTTGTGCTTGAATGCACAGGACTTTTTACTGATAAAGCTTCGGCATCGGTTCATTTGAAAGCTGGTGCAAAAAAAGTTATCTTATCAGCTCCCGCTAAAGAAAAAGAAGTTCCTGGATTTATCTTGGGGGTGAATGACAAAACCTATAGCAATGATGTGGAAATTATGGATATGGGTTCTTGCACTACGAATTGTTTGGCTCCCGTGGTAAAGATTTTAAATGACAATTTCGGCATTGTAAAAGGATTTATGACGACGGTTCATAGCTATACTAACGATCAGAAAATTTTAGATTTACCTCATAAGGATTTGCGTCGCGCCCGCGCTGCGGCACTTAATATTATTCCTACGAGTACTGGTGCAGCCAAAGCTATTGGGAAAATGATTCCAGAACTTAACGGAAAGTTAGACGGCATTTCTTTGCGCGTGCCAACGCCAGTAGTGTCAGCGCTTGATGTGATTGTCTGGGTGGATAAAAAAACCACTAAGGAAGAAGTAAATGAAGCCTTTAAAAAAGCTTCAGAGCAAGAAAATTTCAAGGGAATTTTCCGTTTAGAAACCCAAGAGTTAGTTTCTATGGATTTTAAAGGTGATTCGTATTCTTCTATTGTTGACGCCAGTCAAACGATGGTTAATGAAAATATGGTGAAAGTGTTGGCTTGGTATGATAATGAATGGGGATATAGCTGTCGCTTAGCAGATTTTACGAAGTTTGTAGTAGAAAAAATGTAAAAAAAGAAGCCCGCGCCTTGCGCGGGCTTTTGGTTTAAAGATGAAAGCCGCGTAACTTTCGTTCGCGGCTTAGATGACGCTATGCGTCATTTGCTATTTGTCCCGTTGGGGGGGCACGTAATGATTCGATGTTCGCCTCGTGCTCCGCAAATTTTTTTTGAACCGCTTCGCAGAAGATCTCGAAGGGTTTTTCGAGTGCGCGGTCGATTGCCGTGAACTTTGCGATTCCGAGGTTCAACTCGCTTTCCCGGATCGCCTCGGCGATCTCTGTGGGGGACCATCCTCCCATAAGAGCGAAGATAGCGAGAGTTTTTTCACGAACAGAAATGTTTTCGTTGATAATTTTGTTGATTACTCGACACAACGCGTGCGCACTTTCTTGAATCTTCACAATATACCTCACTTTAAATGAACAGAAGTTGGAGAAGCTACCTTAACTTCTACAGCTAAATTATATCATATATTTATAATATTTGTCAATAGTAAATGCTGGATTGTGAAAAATAGTAAAAATACGCTTTTTTGTTGAAAAATGTCGCTTGCTCGGAAGTTTTTGGCGTAGTATAATGACTAAATTAAACAACATAAAAAGGTATGTAAAACAACAAAAATGTACTATGG
>CAYYYT010000053.1:0-4109 GCA_964476105.1 uncultured Candidatus Saccharibacteria bacterium
ATCGGCTGGGTACGAGGTCAAGAATATGCCAAGCGAGCGCTAGAGATTACCGCTGCTGGCGGTCACAATTTATTTTTCTTTGGTCCACCCGGAAGCGGAAAAAGTTTACTTGCTAAATCATTGCCATCTATTTTGCCTCCTCTGCATTTTGAAGAAGCCCTAGAAGTTACGAAAATTTATAGTGTGGCTGGATTACTTTCTGAAAATCAAACCATGGTTTCTTTACGCCCATTTCGCGCACCACATCATATTGCTTCTGAAGCATCTTTACTGGGCGGAGGCAATCCCTTGCGTCCCGGAGAAATTACTTTAGCACACCGAGGCGTGTTATTTTTAGATGAATTTCCAGAATTTCATCGCGATGTTTTAGAATCATTGCGCCAACCCATTGAAGAGGGAAAAATCACGATTTCGCGCGCCAAAAATACTTTAACTTTTCCCAGTCGCTTTATGCTCATTGGAGCTTCTAATCCTTGCCCCTGCGGATTTTTAAATAGCCCCGACAAACCCTGTAGTTGTTCACCATCACAAATTGCCATGTATAAACGAAAACTTTCTGGACCACTGATGGATAGAATGGATATTTTTATTGAAGTGCCGGCGGTTAAATATGAAAAGTTAGCTGACACGAGCGCCGAAAATCAAAGTGATGCTTTGCGTCAAAAAATTGAATTGGTTCGCAATATTCAAAAAGAACGATTTAAAAACGATGGCATTTTTGTAAATTCCGAAATGCAAATTCCACACATTAAAAAATACTGCCAACACGACGCACAATCACAGGCTCTCTTAAAACAATACATTGATTCTGGCAAATTATCCGCCCGCGGATATCACCGTATTTTAAAAGTGGCCCGCACGATTGCCGATCTTGCTCAAAGCCCAAGTATTCAATACGAACACCTTGCCGAAGCGCTGATGTATCGATTGAAAGATTAAAAAACGGCGCCCTTGAACCCTACGCGGTTCGGGGCGCCGTTTTTTAATCTTATTTGTATTGAATTTTACTGCCCACCGAATATCTAGCAAGAGGATTCTTTGCACCAACTACTTCAAAGTGAACATGACAACCCGTTGCCTTTCCCGTTTGACCCATTAAACCAATTCTATCACCAACACTAACTCTGTCTCCCGGCTTTACAAAGAGTGTCATCAAGTGACCGTAGTAAGTAGTAATTCCTCCTGAATGTAAAATGGTAACATAATTTCCCATACCAAAATTCCAGCCACCATTTCCCACCGCACGCTGAACTGTTCCCGAAGAAGTCGCATAAATCGGAGTTCCGCACTTATTAGCCAAATCAACAGCGTTAAAGTAGTGAATTCCCTGAGTAATAATACCTTCCGCTGGGTAAATGAAGAAGCTATCTGGTACTGGGTTTTGGGTTGGCAATGGCACGGCTTTTTGTGGCATTACTCCGTCAGGAATAATCAAAATATCTCCAATAAAAATATCTCCTTCTCCGCTTAAATTATTAAATTCAATAATGGCATCCACCTTTGCTTTGTACATTTTAGCGACATCAGAAATAGTGTCACCTGATTTTACCACATGAATCAATCCCGACACTGGCAAAATGGTTAGCGTTTGCCCAACTTTTAAGGCAGAATTTTTTGAAATACTATTCGCCCAGGCAATGGTATTGGCAGAAATAGAAAATTTATCCGCTAAAGAATCTATCGTATCTCCTGGCTCAACTACATAATCAGTAACTTCTTTTCTGTTTTCAGAACTGCCAAACATATTTCCCAAGGTTTGAGTGGTTAAAATTCTTGGCACCGAAACTCCGTAGACAAAATTATCTTGAATGATTTTTAAATCTGGCGTTTCAAAAGCTAATACTTTTTGTGGAGTAAAAAACAAATCATCGCTTTCTGGATGATTGGCATTTTTAAAAGAAGAATGAGAGAAAACGGTATCGCTATATTGAAAATCCCCCAAATGAGAAAGACTTGAAGCGTTTAAAAAAAGCACTCCAAGTAAAAAGAGAGAGATTGAACCAACGTAAAAGAAAGGATTCAAAGTAATCCTTTTATTTCGCCCTTTTTTGTTTTTTCTGTCAAAAAATTCAGGCATATATTGTAAAGCTATTCTAGCATTTTTTAGCCTAAAAATCAACAAGTTATCCACAGGTGTAAAAACCGAATTTTTCGGTTAAAAAAGTGTCAAAATATGCTTTTTTTGGTATGATATCAATATGAATATCATTTCCGTTTCAGAAATCAAACAGCTCCTTGCCAAGCACGGAGCTTCACCCACAAAATACCTTGGGCAAAACTTTTTGATTAATCCCTCAGTACTTCATCATATTATTGAAGCATCAGACATTACTCCCGAAGACACCGTTTTAGAAATTGGCCCAGGACTAGGTGTTTTAACGCGCGCGCTAGCTCAAAAAGCAAAGCGGGTGATTGCCGTTGAAAAAGATCGATCGATGGTCAAGATATTAGAAGATACGCTTAAAGAATTTAAAAATGTCCAGGTTATTTGCCAAGATGCACTTTTATATCAAAACAACCTTACAAACTACAAAATCGTTGCCAATATACCGTATTATTTAACTTCAGCACTGATTAGAAAATTTTTAGAAGAAAAAGAAAAACCCTCATCCATTGTCTTACTGATTCAAAAAGAAGTGGCTCAAAGAATTTGCGAAAAACCACCGAGGCTCAGCCTTTTGGGAACTTCGGTGCAATTTTATGCAACACCCAAAATTATTACCCATGTTTCCAAAGAATCTTTTTGGCCAGCCCCCAGCATCGATTCGTCGGTTATTAAAATAACCCCTGTGACTAGAGATAATGCACCAGCCTCAGAAGATTTTTTTACTGTGGTAAAAGCTGGGTTTTCTCACCCCAGAAAGCAACTTGTGAATAACTTGTGTATATTAAAATCTAAAAATGGTGTAACATTAGACAAATATACTGTTTCTTCGTGGCTTTTGCAAAATCATATTGCGCCGGAAAGCCGTGCTCAAACTCTAAGCATTGAGCAATGGATATTGTTAACAAAAACATTTCCAAATCTTTAATCATGGTTACGAAATTACTTTCTCTTATTACTCATCGCAAATCTTTTCTCTTGATTGCGATTTTATCGTGTCTTTTTATTGGATTTTTCCCAACCTTAACACAAGCGGCAGCGCCAATTATTACTGCGGTTACCCCGGGTTATGTTATGGTGGGAAGTCCTGATATTACCGTAGTTATTTCTGGTTCTGGATTTGATGCTGGATCAAAAATTATCTTTGGACCGCCGGGCTCTACCGTAGAACTTGACCCTGCAACTGTTAGCCCAACGGCGTTAAGTTTTGACATTCCTGCTTCAAAACTTACTATCGGAAACTCTTTTACAGTTATTGTTAAAAATTCCGCCGGAGAGCTAAGTAACAATAATTTTTATTTTGCTGTTTATACAGAAGAAGAATATAATCGAATATTCTGGAAAAGCCTTTTCTCAACAGCCTTTACCGCATCTACCGGAGCTACTGCCTCCTCTCCCATCATTGATGCCTGCAAAACCATTATTGATATGATCAGATCTGCGCTCCAAGAAGTAGCAACCTATGCTGGCTGGACACTTAAACTGGTTTTAGAATCTATAACAAAAAATGAAAATTGGTCTATTACCAAGGCTACTAATTCAGCCGGAGCTCCAACCTTTGCTGGATCCGCTTTCCTTATTGCTTGGGGAAAAGTAAAAGATTGGGCGAATTTACTGATTGTATTAGGGTTAATTGCCATTGCTCTGGCAACTATTTTGCGTTGGCCAAATGATTGGCAGGCAAAAAAATTACTACCTGCTCTTTTACTGGTAGCACTTTTTATTAATTTTTCAGTTGTTTTCATTGGGCTTATCATTGATGTATCTAATTTATTAATGCAGGGACTTTTGGGAACCACTAATTCTACGGAAGGCAGTGACTTAGTTTTAAAAATTAACCAAGCCTGGGATGCCTCTGGTAGAAAAATGGTAGTTATTGATAATGCGGGGCTTCTTTCTTACGCTGGCCTTTCTTTAATGTTTGTTCTTCTCTATATTTTAGTTATGATACCTCTTTTCTGGTTTGCCCTCATTTTTATAGAAAGATATGTTATGATAGCTATTT
>CAYYYT010000054.1:0-4054 GCA_964476105.1 uncultured Candidatus Saccharibacteria bacterium
CTTTGCGAATTGGAAAAGTAAATGGAAATTTTGTTATCAACCCAAGCTATCAAGAGAGAGAACAAAGCCAATTTGAATTAACTTTATCTGCACTTGAACAAAATGGCGAAATTTTAGTGAATATGATTGAAATGGGCGCTAAAGAAGTAACCGAAGACGAAGTCTTGGCAGCCTGTGAATTTGCGCAAAATGCGTTAAAAGATATTATTCATTTCCAACGAGAAATTGTAAAAAAATACGGCAAACAAAAGGCTACCTTTATGCCAGCGGTGGAGCTAGAAATGAAAAAGGAAATTGAAGAATTTTTGGGTAACCGCTTAGAAGAAGCCATTACCAACGCCCAGCCCGGAGAAAAAAACTTGGGCAAGGTGGATGTATTAAAAGAAGAATTGGTGAAATTTTTGAAAGAAAAATATCCCGATCAAGGAAAAGAAAAACAGGTTTTGCCATATTTTGAACACGAAACCGAACGCATTTTAATTCATAATATCTTAGAAAAAAATCACCGACCTGACGGCCGAACTCCAGAACAAATTCGCGAACTTATCGCCGAAGTTGCTGTTTTGCCACGAATTCACGGTAGCGGAGTTTTCCACCGCGGATTAACCAAGGTGCTGGCTATTTTAACCTTGGGCGGACCGGGAGATCAACAACTATTAGAAGGCATGGAAGTGGGCGGTAAAAAACGCTTTATGTTGCATTACAACTTCCCTCCATTTTCAACCGGAGAAACGGCGCCAATGCGTGGTCCAAAGCGCCGAGAAATTGGTCATGGACACTTAGCTGAAAAAGCTCTTTTGCCATTACTGCCAGAAGCACTTAACTTCCCTTACACCGTGCGTGTGGTTTGCGAAGCATTTTCAAGCAATGGGTCTACTTCTATGGCTTCAGTTTGCGCGGCAACACTAGCACTTATGGATGCCGGCGTACCAATTAAGGCGCCAGCCGCTGGAATTTCTATTGGGCTTGCCAAAAATGAAGAAACCGGAAAATACAAAGTGTTAACCGATATTCAAGGGCCAGAAGATCATTTTGGAGATATGGACTTTAAAGTAGCAGGAACTAAAAATGGAATTACCGCAATTCAAATGGATATTAAAATTGATGGCATTAATCAAGCTATTATTAAAGAAGCTTTAGAAAAAGCAAAAGATGCAAGATTTAAAATTCTTGATATAATAAATAATGTTATCAGTGAGCCACGAAAAGAACTTTCGCAGTACGCGCCAAAAATTTACTCAATGCAAATTAACCCTTCAAAAATTGGTGAAGTGGTTGGTCCGAAGGGTAGTGTGATTAACAAGATGATTGAACAATTTGGCGTGACGATTGATATTGAAGATTCAGGATTGGTTTGTATTACCGGTCAGGATCAGGCAATGGTTGATGCCTGCGCTCAGCAAATTAAAGGCATTGCCAAAGATGTAGAAGTGGGCGAAATTTACCAAGGAACTGTCAGAAAAATTATGGACTTTGGTGCTTTCGTTGATATTTTACCTGGACAATCGGGATTGGTGCATATTTCAAAATTCGTTCCTGGACAGATTAAAAATGTCTACGAAGTAGTAAAAGAAGGCGAAGTAATTCCAGTAAAAGTGACTGGTATTGATGAATTGGGTAGAATTAATCTTTCCGCCCTTGAAGCTGGGTTTAAACCAAAAAATAAAAAATAGATTGTAACGTTTTATGGCAAACACAAATCAAAATTTGGTTTCAAAAGAAGCTATTATCACCATGAAAAAAGATCTTCTTGAGATCAAAAAAAATGGTGTTGGTTTTTTTAAACCTATGCCGAGCGTTAACCCAAAAACTTCTTTTGGGGTTCCAGCTAAAAGTGTTACGCCAACAATAAGTGCACCTTTGCCAAAACGCCCTGAAGGTTTAGCATTGCCAAAAGAAAACCTTGCGCCAAGACCAGCTACGCCAAAACCTATAGCACCAATCATTGCAGAAAAACCCGTGATTGCTACGCCCCCAGTTTCTCAAACTCCTACTCAACCAGAAATTAAAAAAGATTTACCAACAAACACCCCTTTACTTCCAAAACCTCCTCAAGCTGTTTTCTCTTCTTTTGGCAGTGAATTAATGATACAAGAACCTGTATCTCCTGCACCTTTATTCCCTAAACCAACTGAAATAAAAAATGAAGCTCCTGTAATACCAGTGGTAAAACCTGAAGAAAAACCAACAAAAAGTTTTATGGAAGAAGTAGAAGAATTAATGGCAGGGCAAAATAAAACTAACTAACATATTATGGATACAAAAACAATTGAACAATTAAAAACTGCTTTAGAAAACGAAAAACAGAATTTAGAAAAACAGCTCGCCACTTTTGCAACTGAAGATAAAGAAATTAAAGGAAATTGGGATGCCAAGCGCACCAACACCGAAGATACCGATATGGAAGAAAAGGCCGATGAAGTTGAAGAATATGATAATTTACTATCACTAGAACATAGCCTAGAAAATAAATTACAAGCGGTAAATAGCGCGCTTGAAAAAATAACCGCCGGAAATTATGGGCTTTGCGAAAAGTGCGGAAAAGAAATTGAAATGGAAAGATTGTCAGCCTACCCAGAAGGAAAATTATGCATTACTTGCAATAAATAAGAATTTAAAAAAACTGTTTTTCTCTCTGAAAACAGTTTTTTGTTTACAAAAAATTTGACCCCCTTGACAAATTACTAGAACACACTAAACTAAGGGTAATGTTGAAAGTGTGTTGCTTTCAACCTGCTCGTTAACTTACCCCTAAAGGAGGGGATCCCATGAGCTGTGTAGCTCAACCACGGTGCATAGTTGCGCCGACAAGGAGATCGTACAAAGCGAAGACGCAATGGAATCCGATGGTAGTGTTCGGAATCACGCTTGCGGCATCTTTCGGGATGCTAGCAGTGGTGGCAATGATTGCTATCATTTCTTATATCGCGATGCCGATGCCCAGCATCGTCGCTGTCAATTTGGTTGACGCTCCCAAAAGCGCAAACCAAAGTCCAGCAGCGGTGATGCCCTCCCTGCCGTTTTCAACCAAGGTTTCCTTGGAGATTCGCGACCTAAAAGTCGCGATTGAAAATGGACAGGTCGCTTGGAATTTCTCGTTGAAAAATACGGGAAATGTTCCGGTGGCGCTTGACCCCTATCGACCGTTTAAAACAACGATCGATGGTCGAGAATGGGGAAACGGTGGTGAAGACCCCGCTTCCAAAAGCATCAATGGCCAATTTATCCAGCCTGGCCAAGAAAGAAAATGCTGGACGACCTGTGGCATTTACAACAGTGCCCTGGATCGCAAAGGACCTGCTCGTGAAAAAAATGAGTATGCAACACAACTTTGTGTCGTATACCAACAAGCGGAAAAAGACCGTGAAGGTTTTGCGAAGCTTATCGGACCAGTCCGAGAAGTTTCGCAGGAAGCTCCCGTCGTCCGCAGAACAAACAGGTTGGCTCTGCGCTAAAACGCAAGGCCCGCAACTTAAAAGGCGTAAGATACTCATCTTACGCCTTTTCTCTTTCTTGAAGAATTGCTACAATAAAGTATGCTTGCTAAAATTTTTTCAGGCGCCATTTTGGGATTGGATGCCAATTTAGTAGAAGTTGAAGTGGATGTTTCGCACGGCTTGCGATCTTTTTCTATTGTTGGCTTGCCTGATAAATCGGTTGAAGAATCTAAAGAAAGAATTGAAAGTGCCATTAAAACTTCAAAATTACTATCACCTCACGGAAGAACTTTTCGTATTTTAGTTAATTTAGCGCCAGCTGATATTAAAAAAGAGGGAGCTTTATATGATTTGCCAATTGCCTTGGCTTTTTTAATGGCTTCAAAGCAAATTTTAGTGCCAACAGAAAAAAAATTATTTCTGGGAGAGCTTTCCCTTGATGGTAGATTGCGTCCAATTAAAGGTGCTCTGTCTTTTGCATTGATGGCTAAAAAACATGGCTTTACCGAAATTATTTTGCCTAAACAAAATGCTCATGAAGCGGGGCTCGTGCAAGGCATTAAGGTTATTGGCGCCGAATCTCTTTTAGAAACCATTCACTATTTAGAAAATAAAAT
>CAYYYT010000055.1:0-3985 GCA_964476105.1 uncultured Candidatus Saccharibacteria bacterium
GTCCAGGAGATAAGGTGACGCTGAAAATTCTCCGGGGTAGTGACCAAATAAATGTTGATGTCACGCTAGGCGAAAGAAATTAAAAATATAAATAAAAAACGCTCTGATAGTATCGGAGCGTTTTGGTTTTTAGTGGCTTTTTTTAAACATAAGGAAGTCTAGCTCTTGTTGGGTGATTCGGCGAGCTTCTTGACCGCTGAGCGATTCGCATTGTTGGCATACTAAGCAGTATTTTAAGACATTTGCAGTGGTTTGGTTAAATTCTTGGCAAATTCTTTTAAATTCCTCAAATGAAAGAATTTTGGGATTGGTTTTTAGGGTTGTCAGAAAGTTTGTTTCTTTGCCAATGCGCGATGCAAAAACTTCGTGGGTCAAACCAAGACTGATTCGCAATAAATCAAGTCCATCACTAAGGTATTCTGCGAGTTCCTTGAATGCCAAAAGTAGCCTAGAATCCTCAGGCATAGCGACTTCTCCTATGAAAGAACAATGTTATTTAGTATCTCGTGATGCAAATTTTTACATTTTTTTTAAAAAATGTCAATGATGAACAAAGGATTTTTTTGACATTTGGCGAAAATACATCTATAATTTTATCGTCGTTTAAGTTTTGAGTTTGTTCTTTCAATGGTTTAAGGGGGAATTTATGAGAACAGTTGCATTTGTTTCTTATAATGTCACTAAACCAAACGAACTAAGCGGTTGGAAAAGTGCCCAAAAAGGCAATGGAAGAGTTTTGCTCCTACAGCCTGAAATTCCAACTTCTTCTGGTCAAAGAGTGCTTTATTTTGGAAAGAATGAAGAAGGAAGGGACAAGGTAAGAAAAATCATTGGGGATCTTTGGCCAACGCTCGCTAAAGATCTTTCATCGCTTGATCGGGTAGTTTTTTACCTTGGCGCCGGCGGTTCAGAGGCGTTTATTGAAAGAGTGGCAGGATCTGAACTTTTCAAATCTCCTCAAAAAGTAATTTTCTTTATTTGTTCTTGCAAAATGCAAGAATATGTGGACCTTATCAAGAAGCATAAACTGAATGCTTCAAAAGTGTTCCGATGTAATATAAGAGCAAATGATTGCGAGGGAACTCAGACTATGGGTTCTCTTTATGATTATTTTATGGACACGGGAGAGCTCTTTGAATTCATGAAGTAATCCAAAGCCAAACCCTCGTTTCTGCTTTTTGCAGGGCGAGGTTTTTTATTAGCACTGTCCTTGCTTTTCTGCTAATTTTGCAGTATACTGAAAGCGTAATCTTAAAATTTAAGACTTAAATTTTATGTCAAATATGAATCCTGGAGGGGCAAATTTTACTAACAAAGCACAAGAAGCCATTTTGGCGGCTCAGACTTTGGCGCAAGATCGCGGGCAACAACAAATTGATGCCTTGCACCTTTTGTATGCACTGATTATTCAAGAATCATCAATTGTTTTGACGCTGATGCAAAAGTTGGGCGTTGATGTTGAAAATGTAAAAAAGCGAACTGAAAACGAAATTAAAAAAATTTCTAGCACCACAAATCCGGCTACTTTCGGACAATTATACCTAACCGGAGATATGGCAAAAGTATTGGAACGCGCGCGCCAAGAATCAATAAAAATGCAAGATGAATTTATTTCGGTTGAGCATTTGTTTTTGGCACTCTTAGATACCAAATCCACTGCCAAAGAAGTGTTAGATAAAATTAACATTGTTAGCTCTTCTTCTGAAGCTGGCGTTTTGAAAAATTCAAAACTAGATTACGAATCAGTTTTGAAAATGTTGGCGCAGGTGCGTGGCAATCAACGCATTACCGACCCAGAACCAGAATCAAAGTATCAAGCCATTGAACGCTACACCAGAAACTTAACTAATTTGGCTTCTTCCGGAAAAATTGATCCGATTATTGGTCGCGATAACGAAATTCGTCGCTTGATGCAAATTATTTCTCGCCGAACCAAAAACAATCCGGTTTTAATTGGAGAAGCTGGCGTGGGAAAGACCGCCATTGTGGAAGGTTTTGCCCAGCGAGTGGCGCGCGGTAATGTGCCAGAATTTTTGAAAAACAAAGAAGTAATTTCCCTAGATTTAGGGTCTATTATTGCCGGCACCAAATATCGCGGTGAATTTGAAACTCGCATTAAAGCATTGCTCAAAGAAATTGGCCGAAACCCCGACAAGTACATTTTGTTTATTGATGAATTACATACTTTAGTTGGTGCTGGTGCCGCCGAAGGTGCGATTGACGCATCAAATTTACTTAAACCTGCTTTGGCTCGCGGAGAACTTCGCGCCGTTGGAGCAACCACGCTCAAAGAATACCAAAAATACATTGAAAAAGACCCGGCTTTAGAACGCCGATTCCAGCCTATTTTCGTGCAAGAACCAACGCTTGATGATGCGGTTGCCATTTTGCGTGGTATTAAAGAAAAATACGAAGTTCACCATGGCGTACGCATTAAAGATTCCGCCATTCGCGCCGCGGTAGAATTATCTAGTCGCTATATCGCTGACCGCTTTTTGCCTGACAAAGCTGTGGATTTAATGGACGAAGCGTCTTCCGCCTTGCGTCTTGAAATCGAATCCGAACCCCAAGAATTAGAAAAGTTTAACGAAGAAGTTACCAAATTAGAAATTGAAAAACAGGCGCTCAAAAAAGAAAAGGATTCCGACCGACGCTTAAAAGCCATTGCGGTAGAATTGGCAAATTTGAAAGAAAAAACCAAAGAACTTCGCGTTAAATTATCCGCCGAAAAAGAATTGATTAACAAAATCAAAGGCATTCGCGAAAAATTGGATGCTTTGTATTATCAAACCGAAATTGCTCAACGCGAAGCTGATTTGGAAAAAGTGGCCGAAATTAAATACGGAAAAATTCCAACCTTGCTGAAAGAACAAAAATCTATTGAGCAAAAGTTAATTAAATTACAAAAATCACATCATTTCCTAAAAGAAGAAGTAACCGAAGAAGATGTGGCTCGCGTAGTTTCACGCTGGACGGGCATTCCGGTTACTCGTTTAATTACCGAAGAAGCTAAAAAATTAGAAACGATGGAAGCGATTTTAAATCGCCGAGTAATTGGCCAACAAGAAGCCATTTCCGCTATTTCTCGGGCAATTCGTCGCGCTCGCGCCGGCATTTCGGAAGAATCAAAGCCCTTGGGATCTTTCCTCTTTTTAGGACCAACCGGAGTAGGCAAAACCGAAACCGCCCGTGCTTTGGCTGACTTTTTGTTTGATGACGAAAAAGCGATGATTCGTTTGGATATGTCTGAATATATGGAACGCCATGCCGTGGCTAAAATTATTGGCTCACCTCCTGGATATGTGGGCTATGAAGAAGCCGGTCAATTAACCGAAAAGGTGCGTCGTCGTCCTTATTCTATAGTTTTGCTGGATGAAATTGAAAAAGCCCACCCAGAAGTGTTTAATATTTTACTGCAAATTTTTGAAGATGGCCGTTTGACAGATTCTAAGGGTCGCTTGGTGTCATTTAAAAACACCATTATCATTATGACTTCAAATGTTGGGTCAGATTATGTTAATAAAGTGGCATCGATTGGCTTTAGCGCTCAGCAAGACATTGTGGCACAAGAAAATATGAAAGATAAAATTGCCGAATCACTCAAAGACTATTTCCGCCCAGAATTTTTAAACCGAATTGATGACATTGTCGTCTTCAATCAATTAAAGAAAGACAATATTGCTTTAATTGTTGATTTGGAAATGGAAAAAGTCCGCAAGCGCTTGGCAAATAAAGAAATTAGTATTGAAATTTCTGCCCGCGCTAAAGAATTTTTGGCACGCGAAGGTTACGATGTATCATTGGGCGCGCGTCCACTCAAGCGCGTGATTCAACGGTTAATTTTAGACCCACTTTCTATTAAAATTGTCACCAGCGAAATTTCCGAAGGTTCTCGCGTTCTCATTGATGAAAAAGAAGGCAAAATTGTCTTTGAAACTCCACGACTTTTACCCAAAATGACCGCGCAAGAGAGAGCATCGGCTAG
>CAYYYT010000056.1:0-1600 GCA_964476105.1 uncultured Candidatus Saccharibacteria bacterium
CCGAAGGAAAGGAGTATGTGGTGAAGGATGGAGACGTAATTGAATTTAAACACGGGTAGTAAGGATGGGGATGCTTGCCCCGTTAAATTTTGCCGAAGCAAACTATTTAACTGGGGTGATAGAGTTTAAACACGGATAAATCGCGCGCCCGCGGGCCCGCGCAATTTAAAATAAAATTCGCCCACGCCTGATAAACAGGGTGGGCGATAGGGTTAATCGACTGCTATTTGCAGCCCTTGCAACGCGGGCGACCGCAGCCTCGGCAAAGTCGCGCGAAGTACGAAAGAACTCGTTTCATGGATATCCTCCGGATGGGAAACAAAATCGACACAGGTATATTATAATCAATAGTAACTAAATTGCAATGAAATTTACGATTCATAATTTAGATAGAAGTATTAATGATATTATGAGAACGCTTGGCTATGCGCCGGCGTATTTTCAAAACGAAGGAGAATTCTCTTTGGTAAAACCACTAAGCGGTAACCCTTATCCGCGATTTCATCTTTACATTAAACAAGAGGGACAAGATTTTCATTTTAATCTACACATTGATCAGAAAAAAGCTTCGTATGAAGGCGCGACCGGGCATAGTGGCGACTATGATGGCGAGGTAGTAGAAAGCGAGGCACAACGAATTGAAGATTTGTTGGGATAAATTCTGGGGATATATTGCGGGAAATTAAAAAGACCTGCGAAAGATGATTTCGTAGGTCTTGGTGATTGCCTTTTAGTCTAGGATATTTCTCTATCTATGGATTGTATGAGCTCTTCCTCATCGTCAAAATAATTAGCGTGGTTTAATAATGTCCATCCTTGAAAGGGGGCGAGAGCTTCTTTTAATTCTTCCAGTGATGCTACGCAAGTTATTTCGATTATTTGGGTATTTGAAGTGCGTATTTCAACTACTTCAGTTATTACTCCGTTAATCTTGGTGCCTTTGATAGAT
Organism: uncultured Candidatus Saccharibacteria bacterium; assembly: GCA_964476105.1. Lineage (GTDB taxonomy): Bacteria > Patescibacteriota > Minisyncoccia > Minisyncoccales > Staskawiczbacteraceae > VGLO01. The sequence continues at coordinate 950 of CAYYYT010000056.1, forward strand.
ATTCTTTTACTGATTTCTGGTAGAGCCGGCACTTCAGTTCCAGCTTTAAATTCTCGCTTTTTTACGAAAAAAGAATCTGGACTATTAGCTGGATGAACGATAAAGATTTGAGCCATAAAAGATCCTTGATTGTTAGGGTGCTGATTCTTTACAGTATAATACCACATTTATTATGAAAATCAATATTTTATACGAAGACAATCACATTATTGCGGTTTATAAACCCGCGGGCATTTTGAGTCAGGGCGATGAAACTGGCGATGAAAATCTGCTTGATGCGGTAAAAAAATATCTTAAAGAAAAATACCAAAAACCTGGTAATGTCTTTTTAGGTCTTGTGCATCGATTGGATCGTCCAGCCTGTGGAGTGATGTTGTTTGCTAAAACCAGCAAGGGCGCATCTCGTCTGTCAGAACAATTTAGAAATCACACCATTGAAAAAACCTATCAGGTTGTGGTTTGCGGAAAACCTAAAAGTAGCAAAGGCATTCTGACCAACTTTTTAATTAAAGATGAAAAATTAAAAAAGGGGAGGGAACATGAAGATGGCGAGAAAGCCGTGCTGGAATATGAATTAGTGAAGTCTTCAGGTAAGCATTCTCTTTTAAACATTAAAATTGCGACGGGAAAATTTCACCAAATTCGTACGCA
>CAYYYT010000056.1:1700-3855 GCA_964476105.1 uncultured Candidatus Saccharibacteria bacterium
ACTTATCCACACTGCACCCTTGATTTTTAGTATTGAAAAATAGGATAATGTAATAATATCTTTGGTCGACAAAAAGACAAAAAAATAAATAAAAATTATTAAACTTACCATTGGAACCTGAAACTTAGTATGTCATGACATAAGTTTCAAGCTTCAAAATCAAAGTTATAAAAAACCTATGTTAAATAATGATCTTTCATTATTAGTTATTCAACCATTTTTGCAGGACATGATTAATTTTGTTGCGCGATTGGTTTTGGCAATTGTGGTATTTGTTATCGGTTATTTAATTTCTGTGGGAATCGGAAAAATCGTAGCAGAAATTTTAAAGTCAATTAAATTAAATAAATTATTTGATAAGGAAGGATGGCACAAGGCTTTGCAACGAGCCAATGTAGATGTTAATCCAGCCGAATTTATCGGAGCTATTTTTAAGTGGGTATTCGTTATTGTTTCATTGCTTGTAGCTGTGGACATTTTGAATCTCGCTCAATTTGGATTTATTTTAACTGAAGTGTTAAATTATTTACCTAATGTAGTAGTAGCTTCATTAATTTTCGTGGTAGCAGTTATTATTTCTGATATCATTGAAAAAGTAGTTCGCGTGGGAGTAGAGGGTATGAAAGTAGGTTATGGATATGTAGCTGCATCTATTGTTCGATGGGCTATTTGGATCTTCACCCTTTTCTTAATTTTAGAACAATTATTACCAACCAGCGATTTAATTAAAACCTTGTACATGGCAATCGTGTACGGAGTTGTTTTAACTATTTCTTTGGGCTTGGCACTCGCAATCGGTCTTGGTGGAAAAGATGTTGCTGCGCAAGTTATCTCTGATATAAAACACAAAATCGAAAATCGATAATGAGTTTTTTGGAGCGGCGGCCACAGGCCGCCGCTCTTTTTTTAGAGAGTTTTGTGAAAGGGTATTGACACGGATTTAGAAATAGAATAAACTGGTACTTACATGATGAATGTTAAAAAAATTGTTACAGAAAATCATGATAGGTAATAGCTAATCTTTTTGATTTTGCTAGTACCGCTGAAAAGCGGTTTTTCATTTCTTAATTTATTGGTATTAATTATTCCGCGTTTGAAAATAAAAAAGTTTTTAAACGCGGGTTAATTATGAAAGTAGTTTGACAATCTTACCCTTATTAAAATATGTCCAAAAGACATATACTGATTATTCTCAAAACGTAATCTAATAAGGCGCTCAATTCATTTTAAGATGGGTCTTATTGAATTGAGCAACAGGTAAAAATAGCATATATACACCATGTTGTTTATTAAAAACAAACAACAGGAAAGTTCATCAAATTAAAATTACTTTTAATTTGGCGATTTTTATACATTTTTTTCCGACTGCAATCGGAGTAACCGGAATGTATAAAAATAAAAGATACATAAAATCTGTATCTATTACTTACGCAAGAAAATAGGTTATATGCAAATGGCGGATGCCTTGGGATATTAAAGTGATGAAGGACGTGGCGTGCCTGCGATAAGCATCGGGGAGCTGGCTAGCAAGCTTTGATCCGGTGATGTCCGAATGAGGAAACTCTATTTCGGTAATACGAGATAATCCCGCAGCAATGCGTGGAAGCTAACCCGCTGAAGTGAAACATCTCAGTAAGCGGAGGAAAATAAAACAATGAAATATTCTATTCATTTTGTTTTTTATAAACAAAGTGATTAGGATGTTTTACATTCCCTTAGTAGTGGCGAGCGAAAAGGGAGCAGCTCAAACCAAAATTTATTTTTTGGGGTTGTAAGGATTTAACGTCGGGAGCATTATTTAATTCTCGAATGCTCGAGAATTGGATAATGACTAGCGAGGGAGAGGACCTAGGTAATTATTTAGAAAAAGCACCCTGGAAAGGGGCACCATAGAGGGTAATAGTCCCGTATTTAAAAAATATTTTACGCTCCTTGTTAAGTTTCTTGAGTACTGTCGGGCATGACAACCTGGCAGGAAGCAGGCCGAACTATCGGCCAAAGCTAAATATTTAATATCACCCATAGTGAACAAGTACCGTGAGGGAAAGGTGAAAAGTAGGGGGATGACCCCGGTGAAATAGAACCTGAAACCATTTGCTTACAAAGAGTAGGAGCCCCGCAAGGGGTGACTGCGTGCTTTTTGCAGAACGAGCCA
>CAYYYT010000057.1:0-3779 GCA_964476105.1 uncultured Candidatus Saccharibacteria bacterium
ACAATATCCGCCGAATGGTCCTTCCCATGAGAAATAGAGATTTGAAAACAAGATTGTCCAGCCCAAGTTATCTTTGCCATAATGATTTAATTTTTACTATTTCACTATTTTATCATAACCATTTTTTTGTTTCAACATTGCATCTTTTTAAAATTCGTGTATAGTATACTCATTGTCAATAATCTACATATTATTAATCGACTAGCTGGGAAAACATATCCGCCTAGTCAAAAAATCTATGTCAATAAAAGAAGAGGCAAACAAAAAAGCTCCTATGGACCCTATTTCTCCTTCGTCCATTGGTTCAATCGTTGAAGGAAAAGTAGTGGCTCGCGATCGCGCAGCGCTCTATATCGACTTGGGCCCACAAGGCACCGGTATTATTTTTGGTCGAGAATTTTATGAAGTGAAAGATGTTATTAAGGGATTGACCGTTGGTGACACTGTTCACGCTAAAATTGTTGAACTAGAAAACGAAGATGGCTACCGAGAATTATCATTGCAAGATGCTACTAAGGAAATTAGCTGGCAAAAACTCAATGAATTAAAGGAAAGCCAAGAAATTGTTAAGGTTAAAATTGGGGGCGTAAACAAAGGTGGACTTTTGACTAACATCAATGGAGTTCCAGCCTTTTTGCCAGTGTCACAACTTTCTCCTGAAAATTATCCAAGGGTAGCTGATGCTGATAAAGCAAAAATCTTAAAAGAATTGCAAAAATTCATTGGTAAAACTTTGGAAGTAAAAGTGCTTGATTTACTAGCTTCAGAAAACAAATTAATTTTGTCAGAAAAAGCTAAAACCGAACAAGCGATTAAAGAAATTCTAAAAAACTACAAGAAAGGCGATGTTATTGAAGGAAAAATAACCGGTATTGCTGACTTTGGAGTATTTATTCGCTTCCCATTAACTGAAGATACTCAAAGCACCGATGGTAAAGATTCAAGCATTGAAGGATTGATTCACATTTCAGAATTGGATTGGCAACTCGTGCAAAACCCAGCTGAAATTGTAAAAGTTGGTGAAACGGTTAAAGCTAAAATCATTGATATTAACAACAACCAAGTATTCTTGTCTTTGAAAAGTCTTAAGGAAAATCCTTGGGAAAAAGTAGAAAAAGAATATAAAAAGGGTGATAAAATCAAAGGTAAAGTTATTTCTTTTAGCCCATTTGGAGCTTTCGTGGAAGTAATGCCAAAGATTAGAGGATTATGTCATATTTCAGAATTTGCTAGTCAAAAAGATATGGAAGAATCACTCAAAATTGGTGAAACTCATCAGTTTGAAATTTTACTCATCGAAACCAAAGAACATCGCATGAGTTTGAAATTAGTAAAATAAAAGTATTTTAAAACGGCGCCTGCGGGCGCCGTTTTTTTTGCAAAAAAAATGCCGGAGCGGTCATTGACACACTCCGGCCACAAATCCCCTTAGCAGGGAATCAAAACGATATTCCCATCAATAATGCGAAGCGAATACTTCGGTTGAACAGTTTTTTTACTAGCACCACTAAGCGGAGTTCTAATTGAAAAATCTAAAGAAACTGCTGCTAGGCCCTCCACCGCTTTTCCATCAGAAATAAAGGGATTAACATGCCCTTTGATCTGCCAAGCATTTTCTCCGAGAAATTTCTCAAAAAGATTTCCGCACCTTAGTGCAAGAGGCTTAAAACCTTCAGTCAAATGACTGTGATTTCGAGGCGCAAAGATGAAGCGAACAAGATAAGACCAGCGATTTCCTTTTCTTGCAGCATCATGCCAAGTGTCAACTAAGACAAAATCATTCACCCTAAGATCGTTTGCGAAATCAAAAGAAACAACATCTCTTGTTTTCGCAATAAATTCTACTCCTGGAAGTGGTGACCTCTTAGGAGATTCATCCCGATCTCGCTGGGGGACAAAGCCTGGAATCAAATCGCGGTTTGTAAACGCAAAAGTCGTAACCAAAAGCCTAACTCTTTCGTTCATATAAGCCTCATATTAAAGGTGGTTAGATTTTCAAAAAGCGTAAACTACTTATATCATATTAAAAACTATTGTCAACAATTTTATGCCTCAACACTTGACAAACATAATTATATTATGATATTATATTGATAGTCCTTTACAACTTAATATTTCGCCTTGTTTAAGGCAGGTTGTGGGGAGAAATTTTTCCGTCGCCAAAGGCGACAAGGAAAAGACGATGTCCAAGAAAGAATTGGCGGGCGGTGGCGTTGGCGAAAACTTTGCTGTTGCCCTCAAGGAGATTGCTGGTGAAAAGGAGATCGCGACGCCGGAAACCCCGGCGGCCAAAGAATCTTCATTCATCAGCATTGAGACGCTCGGACTGATTGTCCAAGCTGTCGCCCAAGCGGCGGCGGGACTCTCGGTCGACCAAATCGTCGAAATCATCGACAAGATGGTCAAGGCAGTGTACGATTTCTGCCTGAACACCGCACTGCCGACGATCGAGTCATTTCACCGTGACGCCGAGCGTCACGGACGTGCGGTTCTCCTGAACAAAGTCCGAAGGAACGCAGTTCGTCAGTGCGAAGCTATGATGCGCACTCTTCGGGAATATAGTCCCGAAAATCACGAACAACTCCTAGTGGAAATTGAAAAATTTCCACACAAGAGAGCAATGATTGCAAATTTCTGCGAGCGCGTCGCGCATGCGGTCGCCCTGGCAGAAATGGTTTTCCAAATCCTTTCCGCTAAAAGCCGGAAGGAAATGGAAAAAGTGTTGGCTGAAGGAGCCGACGGACTCAAGAAAAAGGCAATTGATCGCGTCGCGATTGATCCCAAAAAGGATCAGCTAATGGCATGGGGGATTGCCTACGGATTAACTCCGAATTCCTTTGAAGGTATTCGGGCGCTTGCCGAAGAGCAAATCTTCGAGGCAATTCGTCAACGATGTGACGAACTGACCTTGGCGACGAACTCCCAGGAAGAGGCGCTACCGGAAGACGAAGTTTCCTACATTTCCCCCGAAGAATTGTTCTTCGGGGACGATGAAAAAACCTTTGACCAACGGACGAAACTCGGCTGGACTTACGGCGACTCAGAAAATGAGCTCGAGATTGTTCGACAAAAAAATTACCTCTACTTGGTTAGTGCCAAGGGAGGTAGTGTCGAGCGCGAACTCCGAGTGATGACCGAAAATCTTGATGAAGGAGATTGTCCCTTCATCCTTCTCTCGGACCTTCTCAACGAAGAAGGTTTGATTCGTGGAAAAAAGGTGACCGAAGAAGGGAAATCGGTCTACGACCTCGCCGGAATTCGAATTCCGCGCATGGCTTTCAAGATGACTCTGTTCGTCTTGACCGGCTTGCACTTCTGCTGCCCCGATAAAGTGGCTGAGTTCCGAGAAGCCGTGGAACAGACGGCCTAACCTAGGCCGACGATAAACCAAGCGCTAGAGATACTGCTTAACCAAGCAAATCTCTAGCGCATTTTTTTTACATAAACGCGCACCCTTAGCGCGCATAAAAAATCAAAATTGAAATATCTTTGTAAAAATGCTACTATCACACTATAAATTTAAAACTTTATTACTTGCATTATGAAATTAAATCCCCTTATTAAAAATGTTATTTTCGCTATTTTAATCCTCCTAACTTTGGGCGGAGCTTTTAGTTTGTTTTATCTTCCCAGCGAAAAACCAACGCAAATTTCTCTTTCACAATTAGCTACCGAAATCAACCAAGATAAAGTGAAAAAAATTACCGTTTCTGGCGACAGCGTGGCCATCACTTATGCTGACAACAAAACCGCTGAATCTATGAAAGAATCTAATTCCG